>JBOHED010000333.1:0-2496 GCA_050700915.1 Actinopolymorphaceae bacterium
TGATACCTCAGCGCCCATGAACTGTATGCGTGTCAGGATGTGCGTCGAAGCCATCCATGACCTGGATCCTGAGTGTCCGCTCGGTCGATGCCACATCGAACCGCTCGCGACCCGAACGTGAACCCACGACCGGTAGCGCGACAAACCCCCGAGCGGGAAACGTGCAAGGCTGCCTCAACCGCGCGGGCGACGTCGTGGCAACACACCCAGCCGCCACGACAGTAGTCGAAGTCGGCAAGGTCCCTACCGGTCATGTCGCGATCGGCGACGCCGTCCACGACATGTCCCAGTCGCAGGGCGATGACAGGCATCCCGAACGTCTCGGCGAAGTCTCGGCCGATCTCCTCCTGCAGCCGTTTGGTCAGGTCGTACAGGTGATCGCTGTCGGACGCACTGCGCCAATGGCCGCGACGATCGGACGGCACGGGCGGCAGGTGGACGGCCGCCTCGGACCAGGCGGTCGAATGAGGATGTCGGCGACGCCGCGCGTGTCGAAGCCGGCGATATCCGATCCCTGCTTTGCGAGCAGCTCGAAAGTCCGCGCGGCAACCCGTCCACCCGCGCCCGTCACCAGTACGCGCCGCCGTCGATGTTCCGGCATCTATCGGCGCCCCGACCGTGACCTCGTGGGCAGGTCGGTGACGAGTCGATCCGGCCATTCCGAGACGAGTGAGCTTCCCACGCGGGTCCCGGCCCACCTGTCGCGAAGCTTCTGAAGATCCACCACGGCGGCACGAAACTGCTTGTCGGTAAAGGGAAACGGATCCTCGCGGACGGTTCCCCAGACCCTTCGAGCCCGGGTGAGCATCCCGTTCGTCTGGCTATGCTGCACCGCGTCGTGGACCACCGACGTCATAGTCTCCGCCACAGTGATGGACCGGGACCTGGTGTTCGTACGAAGGACAACCCGCGATCGCTCTCTCGGATCATGGCGCAGCCGACCCGCCACGACGGTCATCTGTTCGAACATGGCGCCTGCCGCGATGCTGCCGAACACACCGTCGGCAAGCCCCAGTGCTCGTTCGGTGGCGAAGTGTGCCAGGTCGTGCGGCACCGACCATCGACCACCCGCGCCGGGTAGAGATACGACGACGCGGTCAGGGCGATGGACGTGCACGGAATACTCCGTACCTTCGCCGCGATGAAACTCCACCCTCATACGCACCACCGTGACACGCCGGATGGCGTCCGTCCACTTGGACTTCCCACGGTACGAATGACGATCACGGAACGGCCTCGGAGTCCTGAGTCCGAACCTTGCGCGCGGCGTACGAACGCCGAGTCTCCCCTGGGCTCAACGCGCGCCGGCGAAGCAGGGTCCAGATCGCGGTCGCGGCCATCGCGACTCCGGCGGCGGCGAACAGCATCCAGGGGGCGGTTGCGTTTTCCAGCATTCCTCCCACCGCACTACCGAGGGACGTTCCGATGAGCCCGGAGGCGACCATCGCCGTGTAGGCCTGCGTGAGTACGCCCTTGGCAGCAACGTCGTCGAGCAGGCTGGACGCGGCAATTCCGGCTGGGGCGTGAACGGCGCCGAACACCAGCAGGGCGGCCATCATCACGCTCGGTTCGCTGGATGCGAGCGCGACAGCGACGATGCCGCCGGCTCCGGCGGTCTGCGCGAGGATGAGTCTCCTGGCACGTGGAGCTTTCCACGACCGTCCGCCGTAGACGGTTCCGCCGGCCAGTTCGCCGGCCGACACGCAGGCAAAGAAGATTCCCGCCAACGCGGGGGCGCCGTGGGCCACCGCGGTGGCGGGAATTGCCACGCTGATGAGACCGAACGCAATCCCTCCGGTGAGTGCGGCGGCGAGCAAGGTTCGGGTTCCCGGTGTGGCGAGCGCCGTGCCTCGGGGCGTGCGGCGTACGCCAGAAGGTTTCCACCGACGGGAGGCGACCGTCGACGCGAACACCAACGCCGAGCATCCGGCCAGTCCTGCCGCGGCGAGCACTGCGACGGAAGGACCTCCGAGCAGGAGGACGCCGGATACGACAAGAGGGCCGGTGATCATGGCGATGTGGAACTGCATGGCCAGCAGGGCGTACGCAGCCTCGAGATCTTCGGTGCGATCGACCAGGGTCGGCCACAGGACCCGCATGCTGCTGATGGTCGCGGGAATACACGCGCCGGCGGCACTGGCCAACATGACGATCAGCGGAAGCGGACCGTTGCGTGTCGTCAGGAAGGTCAGAACGATCAACAGGGCTGTGCAACTGAGTCCTGTACCGACCAGCACCCGCGTCTGGCCATGGCGGTCGATGAGGCGCCCCTGGATCAACAGGCCGCACGCGTTGCCGGCAGTCAGTGCACCGCTTGCCAACCCGGCCGAACTGAACGAGCCGGTGGTCGACTGGACGAGCAACAGGACGCCGAGCGTGAGCATGCCGATCGGGAGCGAGCCGAGGAAACTTGCGAGCAGCGGTAGTGGCGCTCCGGAAGCGCGCACCACACAGACGTATGGGCGGAACACAATCCTCCTAGGTTGTGTCCCACCC
>JBOHED010000334.1:0-4605 GCA_050700915.1 Actinopolymorphaceae bacterium
TCCGACGACAGTGGCAGCTGGGCCCCGACGCCGGACCCGCGCCCACGCCCGTCGTGGGCGGAGTGGGAAGCCGCGGGGGTTCCTTACGTACGGGCGACTCCATGATCCGGCGGTTTCGCACGCGCCCCGGGGTTTGCGCGCCGCTGCTGGAGCCGTTCTGGATCAGCAGGCGCGGCGATCACTACGACGAGGCCTGTCCGGGCGCCCGGCCGCCCGTTGGATGAGGGGCGCCCTCACGCAACCGCGTGTCGGATGAGGGGCGCCCTGACGCGAACCTATGGGCTCACGGGCGCCCTCACGCAACGCCCCGTTGGATGAGGGGCGCTCTCATCCAAAGCCGACGGTCCGGTCTGCGACGAGATCGACGCCAGTCCCGACTTCCGCTGGAGAGAGCCGTGTCCACGACGTCCATGCCCTTTCACGACCTCAATTCCTACAAAATCAGTCTGGTTACCGCTGAGACCGCGCTTTCACCCGGTCGTACGTACGAACCCGACGTGTCCTCAGCGGCCGCCCTGCTCCGCCGGATCGCCGCCGACCCCGGCACCTGGCGAAGCCGCGTCGAGTTCGGCGGCCGCGAGGACCGGTGGTACTCCCGGCTCGACCTCGACCTGCACCACGAGATCTGGCTGATCAGCTGGCTACCCGGCCAGAGCACCGGACTCCACGACCATGGCGCGGCCCTCGGCGCCTTCCTCGTCGTCGAGGGCACACTTACCGAGTCGACGGTCCAGCCGGCGAGCCGCGTCGGTGGGACCGTCCGCACCACGAGCCGACAGTTCACCGCGAGTCAGGTCCGCGGGTTCGGGTATGAACATATTCACGATGTCGCCAACCTGGATACTGTCCCGGCCATCAGCCTGCACGCCTACTCTCCGGAGCTCACCGCTATGACGCAGTACGTCCTCGATGACCAACGCCTCCGCATCGTCTCGTCCGAGCGTGCGGGGGTGGACTGGTGACCAGCACCACGCAGCCACCTCTGAGCATCGGCGACCTGCTCGCCCGCGCGCGGAAGGGTCTGAACCGGGTCACCTCGGCCGAGGCGTACGAACGAACCAAGGCCGGCGCACTCCTCGTCGACATCCGCCCCCGCGAACAGCGGGCCCGGGAAGGACACGTCGAGGGGGCCGTCCCGCACGTGCTCGTCGTCGAGCGCAACGTCCTCGAATGGCGGCTCGACCCCGCGAGCGACGCCCGCCTCCCGGAGGTTACCGGCTACGACGTCGACGTGATCGTCATGTGTTCGCAGGGTTACGCCTCCAGCCTGGCGGCCGCGGCGCTGCAGGAGCTGGGACTGCACCGGGCAACCGACCTCGACGGCGGATTCCTGGCCTGGCGCGAGGCGGGGCTCCCGTACCGCGACGACAACACCCGCCGGCGGGCACGGACCGATGACGGGCTCAGCCGCCGGTCGGATCGGCTTGGCTGAGACCCAGGTCCCGCCGCCACGGATCCCGCTCCCGGTCCAGCACGCCCGTACTCTTCCGCAGCCCCAGCAACCACTGCCCGCCGTCTGATCCGGCGAGCAGGTCCAGGGCCGCCGTCGGCTGGAAGTCGCCGGCGTTGCCTTCCGGCGCGACACCGCACGCACCGTCGTACTCTCCTGGCGGTTTCACCCACAGCTGCAGGTCCAGGCCGTCGGCACCGCCGGGCCGCGGCCGATCCCCGATCCGCTGGCCGGCGGGGTTGCACCACTCCGACCCGGCCGGCGGGCGGCCGTTGCGGCTGGTGTCGATGACGTAGTTCGGATGGATACCGTCCGGCTCCAGCTGGTCGACGACCGACTGGCCGTACAACGCGTTGGCATCGGTCGGCTGGTAGTTGGAGACGTTGAGCGAGAAGCCGCGGGCGTTGCCGACATGCGCCCGACGCAACCTCTCGGCCATGGTGGCGGCGTCGACCCAGTTCGAGTGTCCGGCGTCGATGTAGACCCACGCGTTGGGTGCCCGGTCGGCGAACTGGTCCACCGCGTAGGCGATCAGGGCGAGCGCTTCGTTCCGTTGCGTGTCGGGGCGGCAGTCCATCTGGGCAAGGGCGTCCGGCTCAAGGATCACCACCGCCGGCCGCTCACTCACCGCGCCGGCGAGACCGTCGACCCACTTCCGGTAGGCCACCGAACCGTCGGCGCCCCCGGCGCTGAACTGGCCGCAGTCACGACCCGGAATGTTGTATGCCACCAGCACCGGGAGCTTGTCCGCCTCCTCGGCCCCGCGTACGTACCTGCTGGCTTCCGTGCGGTCGTTGTCCCCACCGAGGAACCACCGGCTGAGGGGCATGTCGGCAATGCCCGTCTTGATCGCCTCCAGCCGCGGGTCGCCGGGATTGCGCTGCACCCATCTGGCGGGTTGCGACCGCGGATCGACGTAGAGGCCCGTCGTCATCGACACCGGGTCACCGGGAACCGGGTTCGTCGCGGGCCAGGTCAGCCCCGACCACTGGCCGGACCACAGCCTGGCCTGTGGATTGAAACTCAGGACGCTCACGGCGCTGAAGATGAGTAGAACCGCCACCACAATGGCTATCGCGGTGCTTCGGCGCATGCGCGTCGGCCGTATGCCCGGAAGGTCCATCGCCGTCTCCCCCTGGGTACCGCTGCCGGCACCACACACTGGTGTGGACGTGGGCCTTGCCAAAGTAACCCGGGGGTAAGGAGGGCGTCCGCGAGTCCGCGGATCGGCACCGGATGCCCGACCTGTCCGGTGCCCCAGCGTGGGCGAAACCTGGATCACCGGTGTCGTACGACGCACGAGTGTCGAACGGGGCACATGCGGGGGAAACCGGGAGATTCGTCCCCGTCAGGTCGCCGGGTTCCCCTGCATGATCATGAACCTGGCGAAGCGTGCCTTCAGCGGGGGAGCTGCGCCTCCACGGCGGCGACGAGGACCGCGTCCTCGGGGTCCGTACGCGGCCGGAACCTGGCGACGACCGACCCCTGCCGGTCGACGAGGAACTTCTCGAAGTTCCACTGCACGTCCCCTGCCTCACCCTCGGCGTCGGCCGTGGCCGTGAGCTCGGCGTAGACCGGATGCCGGTCGTCGCCGTTCACATCGATCTTGGCGAACATCGGGAACGTCACGCCGTACGTCGTGGAGCAGAACTCCTGGATCTCCTCGTGCGTACCCGGCTCCTGCCCACCGAACTGGTTGCACGGGAAGCCAACCACCGCGAAGCCGCGATCGGCGAACCGCTGGTGAAGGCGTTCGAGGCCGGTGTACTGCGGGGTGAGGCCGCACTTGGACGCGACGTTGACGACGAGCAGGGTCGAGCCGGCGAAGTCGCCGAGGGAACCTGGATCGCCGGCGAGGGTACGCAACGGGATGTCGTGAATGCTCACGGTGGTCCTTCCGAGGTCGACCGGCGGGAAACTCTCCGCACCGTTGATACGCGAGCCGCGCGGTCGACAATACCCACGCCGTCGACCGGACCGGCACGTCGCGGACCGCAGCCGGCCTGGAGGGTGGCAGACCTCGACCACCTCGGCGGTCGGTCGTCGTAGCTGGTAGACCGCACACCTGGTAGACAGAACGAATGGCGGCGAGCGCGGAAGGTCAGACCGCGGGAGCCGACGGCATCGCGGCGTTCGACCAGCACCGCGACCTGCTCTTCGGTGTCGCCTACCGCGTGCTCGGCCGCGCGACCGACGCCGAGGACGTCGTACAGGATGCCTGGCTGCGCTGGCGGGACGTCGACCACGGGAGCGTCGTCGACGTCCGTGCGTACCTCGTGAAGGTCACGACCCGACTCGCCATCGACCGGCTCCGCAGCGCGCAGCGGCGTCGCGAGACCTACGTCGGCCCGTGGCTGCCCGAGCCCATCCTCACCGGCGGCGCGGGCCTCGCTGGCCCCACCCTCACCGACCTTGTCGGTCCGGACGTTGCCGACGAGGTGACCCACGCGGACACGGTGTCGCTCGCCATGCTGGTCGTGCTGGAGACCCTGTCGCCGCTGGAACGGGCGGTGTTCGTCCTGCGGGAGGCGTTCGCCCTGCCGTACGCCGAGATCGGCGAAGTGCTCGACCGGACCGAGGCGGCCGTACGCCAACTCGCCCGCCGGGCGCGCGACCACGTGCGCGAACGCCGGCCGCGCTACGACGCCGACCCGGCGACCCAGCAGCGGGTGACCGAGCGGTTCCTCGCGGCGGCGGGCAGCGGCGACCTGGCCTCCCTGTTGCAGGTCCTGGCGCCGGACGTCACTCTGCACGGCGACGGCGGCGGTGTGGTGAAGGCGCCGCTCCGGGTCATCTCCACCGCCGACAAGGTGGGCCGGTTCCTGCTCGGCATCGCCACCAACGCGCCACCGGAGCCGCAGGCCTATCTCGCCTCCGTCAACGGTCAGGTCGCGGTCGTCGTCACTTCACGTGGCGTGGTCCACAGTGTTCTCGCGCTCGACGTCACCGACGGCAGGGTCACGATGGTCCGGCTGATCGCCAATCCTGACAAGCTCGGCGCGCTACGCGACATCGAACGGGTCGGTACGCCCATCCCACTCGGCTGAGGCTCGCTCGGGTCGCCGACGGGCCTCACCCGTGCGTCAGCGCTTCGGCTTCTCGGTCACATAGGTCCCGCGCCCGGTCACGGTGAAGACGAGCCCTTCCTCGACGAG
>JBOHED010000335.1:0-15116 GCA_050700915.1 Actinopolymorphaceae bacterium
CTCCGTGAGGCACAGGCGGTTACCGGGACGCAGGGGCGCCGCTAGCTGCCCAGCACGGTCCGACGTTTCCGGGCCCAGGCCAGCGAGTCCAGCACGCCGTCCTTCTCGGTCCTCGTCGCGGTCCAACCGAGCAGGTCGGAGGCCTTGTCGCTACGCGTGAAACAGCCGACGGCGTCACCCGGCCGCGGACCCGCCTCCTGCACCTGGAGCCGGTCACCAACCGCGTCCTGGAACGCGCCGACCAGCTCGCGGACCGTCGTCCCCCTTCCGGTGCCCAGGTTGACGACCTCGTAGCCCCGAGGCGCCGGCACCACCTCGTCGAACCTCTCCAACGCACGTACGTGTGCCTCCGCGAGATCCCAGACGTGGATGTAGTCGCGGATCCCCGAACCGTCGCGGGTCGGCCAGTCGGTGCCGGTGACCGTGAACGGCGTCCCTCGTTCGTACGCCTCGATCAGCTTCCCGAGAGCGTGGGTGGGGGCGGGATTCTGCAGGCCGGTACGCAGCTGCGGGTCGGCGCCGACCGGGTTGAAATAGCGCAGCGAGATCACCCGGAGTGTAAGGGTCGCCGCGGCGTCGGCGAGGACGCGTTCGACCATCATCTTGGTCGCGGCGTACGGACTCTGCGGGTCGACCGGTGACGACTCGTCGACGCTGAGATCCGGTCCGGGCTGGTAGATCGACGCGGACGAACTGAAGAGGAACCGCTCGCACCCGTGCCGCAGCAGGTGCTCCACCAGCGCGATGGTCCCCGAGACGTTGTTTGCGTAGTAGCCGAGCGGATCGGCCACCGACTCGGGCACGACGATCTTCGCGGCGCAGTGGATGGCGGCCGAGATGTCCGGGTGGTCGCGGAACACGGTGTCGAGGAGCTTCTCGTCGGCGATGTCGCCCCGGTAGAACGCCCGGCCCTCGGTGAACTCCTCCCGCCCGGTACTCAGGTCGTCGAGGATCACCGGCGTGATCCCGGCGTCGAGGCATCTGGAGGCGATGGCGCTGCCGATGTAGCCCGCCCCGCCCGTGATCAGTGTCTTCACGCTTCGATCCTCCGGTTCTTCGCTTTCCCCGCGGCCGACGTCGGTCCATTCTCACCCCATGCGACTTCGGCGATCGTTGACCCGCATGGGGTGCCGGTCGCACACCGACCTAAGGTCGAGCCATGACCTCCCGCGACAGCGTTCCCGGCGGGTCGCCTGGGACACCCAGGTCGCCCGAGCCGCCGCCGGGAGGCGACGGGCAGACTGGCGCCCGCAACGGGACCACCGATCCGGGGTACGTCGATCTGGGGTACGCCCGGCTGGACACCGACCGGCTCTCCCGTACCGGCGACCCGGAGGTCGTCTACGGCGCCGGCAAGACACCGCCCCAGGTGGTGGACCTGCTCCGCGCGTTGCGGGAGGCCCATCCCGGCCGAGCAGCGCTCGCCACCAGGCTCGATGCCGACACGATCGCACTCGTCCGATCGGCGTTTCCGGACGCCCGGATCGACGAGATCGGCGGGCTCGCCACAGTGGGGCCGCTTCCGGAGCCGGCAGGTCTGGTGTGTGTGGTCGCGGCCGGCACCTCGGATGCCCGGGTGGCGTCGGAGGCGGCAGCGACCGTGCAGGCGTACGGCGCGGGTATCCGCGTGATCAGCGACGTCGGTGTGGCGGGTGTGCACCGGCTGCTCGACGCGAAGGACCAGCTCGACGCCGCCGACTGCCTGATCGTCGTCGCCGGCATGGAGGGCGCGCTGCCGTCCGTGGTCGGCGGCCTTACCGGGGTTCCGCTCGTGGCCGTGCCGACGAGCGTGGGCTACGGCGCGTCGTTCGGTGGCGTCGCCGCGCTGTTGGCGATGCTCAACTCCTGCGCACCCGGCGTGGTGGTCACGAACATCGACAACGGCTTCGGCGCTGGCGTGTTCGCCGCGCGGGTCGCCCGCCGAGCCGACCCAGCCGACCGGCGGGTGGCCGACCAGTGAGCCGCCAACCGACAGGCCGGACGATCGCGTGGATCGACTGCGGTTCGGGCGCGAGCGGCGACATGCTGCTCGGCGCTCTCGTTGCGGCCGGCGTACCCCTCGAAGTTCTCACGACCGCCGTCGACGCGGTCGCGCCGGAAAGCGTCGAGCTCACCGCGGCACGGGTCATCCGCAACGGCCTCGCCGCGACGCACGTGAGCGTCGACGGCACCGAGTCCACCCACCACCGCACCTGGGCCGATGTCCGCAAGTTGCTCGACGACTCCGAACTCGACGATGCCGTACGAACGACGGCGCACGGCACGTTCCGGCGCCTTGCTGAAGCAGAGGCGAAGGTCCACGGCACCACGCCCGACGCGATCCACTTCCACGAGGTCGGCGCCCTCGATGCGATCGCCGACGTCGTGGGTGCGTGCGCCGGGTTCGTCCACCTCGGACTCGATGCGGTGTACGCCTCACCGGTCGCGGTCGGCTCCGGCTTCGTCCGCGCCGCCCACGGCCGCCTTCCCGTTCCCGTCCCCGCCGTCGTGGAACTACTGGCCGCCGCCCGTGCACCGTCGTACGCCGGCGAATCGGGCAAGGAGACCACCCCACTCGGCGAGCTGTGTACGCCGACCGGAGCAGCCCTGCTCACCACCCACGTGACGAGTTGGGGCGGGCAGCCACCGATGCGGGTCAGTGGTCAGGGATTCGGCGCGGGGACGCGGGAAGTGCAGGGGCGGGCCAACGTCGTACGCCTCATCCTCGGCAGCGCCCTCGAGCCACAGCAGACGGCCGCGGTGGAGCAGGGCCCGCCGACCAGTACCCAGGTCGTGGTCGAGTGCAACGTCGACGATCTCGACCCGCGGATCTGGCCCGCTGTCCTCCAGCGCCTCCTCGCCGCCGGTGCCGCCGACGCCTGGCTGACGCCGATCCTGATGAAGAAGGGTCGCCCTGCGCACTTGCTGGCGGTCCTGGTCGACCCGGAGACGCTGGCCGCGGTGTGCCAGGTCATCTTCACCGAGACCTCGGCGATCGGCGTACGCAGTCATCAGGTACGCAAGCAGCCGCTCGACCGCGAGATCCGCACCGTCGCCCTGTCGGACGGGTCGGTACGGGTCAAGGTCGCGCGCTACGCGGGCGCGGTCGTCAACATCCAACCGGAGTACGACGACGTGGCGGCGCTCGCGGAGCGGACCGGACGCCCGGTGAAAGCCGTCCTCGCCGAGGCGGCGGCGCTCGCGCAGCAGCAACTCCGCTGAGGTCGGCGTCCCCTGCCCCGCGGGCGGTGTGGCGGGCAACCTTCGCCCGTCCGGCGAGGGACTTCGCCGGTGCATCGAACCGAGTCGACCCGCGGTCCGTGACAAGGGGAGAGGTCCCGCGTCTGGTCGCGTCGCCTGCCGGTCCCCGTCGATATGTGGCGCGGCCGGCGGGGCCTCCTCACTCGCGCCAGGATCGCCGGCCCGCAGTCGTTCCGCAGTCGTGCTACTGAAGTCCGTCCCACCGCAGTCCGCCGCCACTTCGACGCCCACACCGACTCGAGGGGTCGTCATGCATCGACGCAGCTTCCTGTCCACGGCCGCCCTGGGTGGCCTCCTCGGCCTCGCCGGCGTACCCACGGCCGCCCAGGCATCCGCCCAGGGCACACACCACGACGCCGCCCCTGGCGGCCAGACGCAAGGGTTCCCGACCACCTTCCCGCTGCCTGACGGCTTCCAGCCGGAGGGCATCGCCATCGGGCCGGGCCCGGTCGCGTACTTCGGTTCGCGCCTCGACGGCTCGATCTACCAGGCTTCCCTCGTCACCGGGCAGGGCGAGATCCTCAGCGCTGGACCAGGCACACCGTCGCTGGGGCTGAAGACCGACGCCGACCGGATCTTCGTCTCCGGCGGATCCGGCGGTGACGGCAGAGTCGTCGACCGGCGCACCGGCGAGGTTCTCGCGTCATACCAGTTCGCCACCGGCGCCAGCTTCGTCAACGACGTGGTGCTCACCGGCGACGCGGCGTGGTTCACCGACTCGACCAACCCGGTCCTCTACCAACTGCCGCTGCACCGGCGCCGCCTGCCGTCCGCGGACGAGGTAGTACGCCTGCCCTTGACCGGCGACCTCGAGTTCGGCGAGGGCATCAACACCAACGGACTCGTGCGTACGCCGGACCGCAGAGCGCTCCTCGTCGTCCACTCGTCCGCCGGCATGCTGTTCCGGGTCGACCCGAGCACGGGTGCCACCACGACCGTCGACCTCGGCGGCGAGGTGCTGACGAACGGCGACGGACTCCTGCTGCGGGGACACACGTTGTACGCCGTACAGAACAGGCTCAACACCGTCGCCGTCCTCTGCCTGAACTCCCGCGGAACCCGAGCCAGGGTGGTGGACCGCCTGACCGACGAGCGGTTCGACGTGCCCACCACGGTCGCGGCGTACGGCGACCGGCTGTATCTCCCGAACGCCCGCTTCACCACACCACCCGAACCGACCACGCCGTACGCCGTCGTCGCCATCCCGGTGAGTCCGGTCGGGTGAGACCCGGCCGAGGAAGACGCGCGTTCAGACCGGACGGGGGTCCGGACGCTGGGTGGGGTTCTTGGTGAGGATGTCCCGCGCCACCCGACCGGCCCGCGCTCCGTAGCCGCCGCCGTAGGTCGCCGCGTGGGTGAGCAACGGATGCAGTTGGTGCAGGGCGAGCCGGTCGCGCCAGCCTTCTGAGATGGGGAACATCTCGTCGTACGCATGGAGCAGCCGGTCCAGGTGCGGCGTACCGAACAGGACCAGCATCGCCAGGTCGGTCTCGCGATGCCCGCCGTACGCCGCCGGGTCGACGATCCGCGGCTGTCCGTCGGTCGCCCAGATGATGTTGCCCGACCAGAGGTCGCCGTGGACTCTCGCCGGTGGCTCGGGTGGTCCCGCGAGTTCCTCGAGCCGGTCGAGGACGGCGCAGATCGCGTTCGCCTCGTTGGCGTCGAGCCGGCCACGGTTGAACGCCACCCGGAGGTACGGCTCGACGCGGTGTCGTGCGTAGAACTCGGGCCAGGTGTCGACGGGAGTGTTGGGTTGCGGCAGCCGTCCGATGAAGCCTTCGGTTTCGGCGCCGAACGACGGCGCTCCACTGGCGTGGGTGACCGCCAGCGCGCGGCCGAGTCGCTCGGCGGCTTCGGAGGAGGGCCGCCCGGTCTCGACCCAGTCGAGGACCAGGCACTCGTGGTCGAATCCGAGGACGCCCGGTGTCAGCGCCGCTCCGTCACCGGCGGCCGCGAGCCAGGTCAGGTGCCGGGCCTCCGTGGCGAAGAAGCCCGCGGGTGCGCCCGGGCGGGCCTTGACGAAGACGCTGCGGCCGTCGCCCAGGCGTACCCGGGTGGCGATGCACACGTCGCCACCGGCGACGGAATTGGTGGAGATGACAGGAGTGTTGAGGACCTCTTCGACGTGGTACGCGATGCTTGCTTGCCGAGCCATTGTCCGATATTAGGACGGTTTGCCTACTCTACGTAAGAAGTTCGACGCATTTGAGTGACCAGGGTGTCGGTCGAACGCGCAGCTGGCGGCACGAATGCGCTCCAGGTCCCCCGTTCGCGGGCCGGACCTCGCGGGCCGGACCTCGTGGCCCGGAGCTCAGGGCCCGGACCTCGTGGTCCGGACCCTCGGTGGCCGGGTCAACGCCGGTCGGGGTCGTTGCCGCCATCGTCGTGGTGGCCGCCATCGTCGGTGTCGTCGTTCTTGTCGCTGGTCGTGTCGGTCTGGTCGGCGGTGGAGGCGGGCTCGTCGTCGCCGAGGATCCGGTAGATCCGCGAGCGAGCCTCGCGCAGTGTCTCGGCGATACGGTGGAGCTGGTGTTCGTTCGCCGCCTGCGCTCCCTGCATAGCCGCAGCCATCAGGCCCATCCCGGCGTCGCGGAGCTCGTGCCACGGTGAGTCGGCGGGATCGGTGAACTCTTCCCAGGGAGCCGATCCGCCGCGCCGAGCGATCTCCTCACGGCCGGCGTCGGTGAGCGAGTACTGCCTCTTGCCGGTGTCCTCGGTGGAGGCGACCAGCCCTTCGTCCTCCAGGAGCTGCAGCGTCGGATAGATCGATCCGGCGCTCGGCCGCCACGCGCCGCCACTGCGTTCCTGCAGCTCGCGGATCATCTCGTAGCCGTGCATCGGACGGTCGTTGTCGGCGAGCAGGTGCAGGATCCCGGCGCGGATGTCGCCGCGTCGGGCGCGTGGTCCGCGACCGGGAAAGCCGAACGGTGGGCCCCACCCGCCGCGCCGGCCACCGCCGAAGCCTCCGAAGCCCGCGAAGTCGCCGAAGCCGCCCGGCCCCATGCCACCCGGAAAGTCCCGGCCCCGGGGACCGCCTCGACCACCTCGACCACCTCGATGGCCGCGCTGTCCGTGGCCGTGCGGTCCGCCGCGACGGCGACCCGAGTCGCCCTCGTCGGCCTGGCTCCAGGCGTCGAACTCTGCACCGTCCTCCGGCGCGAACCTCGCTGACCGGAGTCTCTCCGGCCCCAATCTCTCCGGTCGCGGGCCGAACCCGAAGGCGATCGGCAGTGCCCGCGACAGTGACGTGAACGGATCTCTCATGGACGTACCTCTCTCAGATTTGTGGCTTACGATCGCTCACGATATATCGCCGATACAGTGCTGGCAAGATCAGCACACCGAGGGCGGAGTCGGGTTCCGCTCCTTCCGCGTCGTCAATGGCGCGGTCACCGGCGAGCAGGTCAGGGCCGTGCCCGCCCGCTGAACGCGTTCAATGTGGAGAAATGGTCGACCTGGAGGCATTGGGGTCAGCCATTTCGCCACATTCGATTCACCGCGGATACCGGTCGCTGCGTACTTAGGGCAGGCTTAGTCCCGTGCAGGTGCACGACACCGACCAGCGGGACGTCGCGCAGCCGGAGTCACTGGCCCGGCTCCTCGGCGGCTGGCGGGCGTCCACCGACGCGACGCTGCCGCCGGTGGCGTTCGTCGCCGGCTGGATCGGCACCGGGCACTCGGTCGCCTGGGGAGCGGCGGCCGCGTTCGGGGTGAGCGCGGTGCTGGCGCTCTACCGGCTGTTCCGGGGTACGCGGCCGCGGGCGGTCCTGCTGGGCCTGCTCGGCGTGGCGATCGCCGCCGCCGTCGTCGTACGGACCGGCCACGCCGCCGACTTCTTCCTCGTCCAGCTGGTGACCAACGCGGCGAGTGCGCTCGCCTGGGTCGTCAGCATCGTCGTGCGCTGGCCGTTGCTGGGTGTCGTCGTGGGCGCGGCCTTGCGTCAGGGTGGTCGCTGGCGACGGGATCCCGCGCTGCTGCGCGCGTACGCCGTGGCGTCGTGGGTGTGGGTCGGCCAGTACGTCGTCCGCGTCGCCGTCCTCGGATCCCTCTACGCCGCCAGCGCTGTGGTCGCACTCGGGATCGCGCGGGTCGTGCTCAGCTGGCCACTCGTCGCCGGGTGTGTGGCGGTGAGCGCGTGGGTGCTTCGCCGGGTGCTCCCGGACGATCACCCGGGTTTCCGCCACCCGCAGGAATAGTGACCGCCCACCGCCGGGCCAGACGGGCCGCACAGGTCGGGGACGCGTGCATGACCATGATCAAGCATGGGAAACCGGGGACTCTGGGACTCTGGGCGCGGCAAATGCCCGCCTTCTCCTCTCCGATCGTGGACCGGTGGACCCATGGCCGATCGTCTGATGCCGGGCACCGGTCGGCGCTCTAAGGTTGCCTCATGACCGCGCGCCCGTCCGGACCACGCCTGCGTCGCAGCTTGCAGGGCATCCCGTCGTACAAACCTGGTCGGCCCGCCGCTCCCGCCACGGACCGGCCGACGTACAAGCTCTCGAGCAACGAGAACCCGTATCCCCCGCCGCCCGAACTTCTCGAAGCCGCGCATGCGGCCGCGGGTCGGATGAACCGCTACCCCGACCTCACATGTGGGCGCCTGGTCGGCGAACTGTCCACCCGGCTCGACGTCCCCGTGAGCCACCTCGCCCCCGGCACCGGGTCGGTCGCGTTGCTCTATCACCTGGTCCAGGCGGCCTGCGAGCCGGGCGACGAGGTGATCTACGCCTGGCAGTCGTTCGAGGCCTACCCGATCGCGTCGCAGGCGGCCGGCGCGACCCAGATCAGGGTGCCGCTCACCGCCGAGGCGCGGCACGACCTCCGTTCGATGGCCGACGCGGTGACCGACCGGACCCGCGCGATCATTGTCTGTACGCCGAACAACCCGACCGGTCCTGTCGTCCATCACGATGAGCTGGCGGAGTTCTGCGCGCGGGTTCCCGACGACGTTCTGATCGTGGTCGACGAGGCCTACCTGCAGTTCATCCGCGATCCGGACGCCGCCGACGGCTTCGCGCTCTACCGGGAGCACCCGAACGTCTGTCTGCTGCGTACGTTCTCCAAGGCGTACTGCCTGGCCAACCTCCGCGTCGGGTTCGCGATCGCCCACGAACCGGTCGCCGACGCGTTGCGCGCCTGCACACCTCCGTTCGCGGTCTCGACCGTCGCGGAGGAGGCGGCCCTCGGTGCGCTCGCGTGCGAGGACGTGTTGTTCGCCCACGTCGAGCAACTCGTCAAGGAACGCTATCGGGTCGCGGAGTCCCTTCGTACGCAGGGATTCGCGGTTCCGGCGACCGAAGCGAACTTCGTCTGGCTGCCGCTCGGCGACGACGCGGATCCCTTCGCCCAGGCGTGCGAGGCCGAGGGTGTCGTCGTCCGCGCGTTCCCGGGTGCGGGCTGCCGGGTCAGCATCGGCGAGCCGGCCGCCAACGACCTGGTGCTCGAGGTGGCGCGCCGCTGGTCGGCGTGACGGGCGGGCGTCGACTCATCCCAGGTCGGTTCGTGTGAGGGCGCCCCTCATGCTGTCGGCGCTCGCATGAGGGCGCCCCTCATGCAGTCGGCGCTCGTATGAGGGCGCCCCTGATCCAATAGGTTCGGCGCGGGGGTCCCCTCATCGCACAGCGGTTCGGCGCGGGGGTCCCCTCATCCAACGCGGCGGTCGCCCCGCCCGAACGGATCGTATGAAGTGAGCCGGTAGGACCGGTGATGGCCGGAATCGGACATGTGTACCGACTCGCGCCAGCGGAGTTCGGTCGGCTCAATCTCGCGGCCCCTCAGGGCGCGACCGATCGGGCCACGATGGTTAGGCTTCCTCGCCATGACGGTCCTTGGGCAACTTGTACGCGGATTGCTTGTCGTCGTTGGTCTTGCTCTGCAGGTCCTCGTCGGTCTGCAGATGATCCTCTCGATCGACTTCGGCCCCGCCGAGCTGACGGCCGAACAGCGGGACCTGTATCCCTGGATCGGCCTGGGCTTCGAGATCGCCGCGGGTGCGCTCGCCATGGGCGCGGTCGCCGGGGCGATTCGCCGCCGTGCCCCGGTGGAGATCGTCCAGTACGACCGGCCTACCGAGCGTCCCGCACCCGGTGAACCCACCCACGCAGGTCCGACCGATACCACCAGGTTCCCCGTCCCCGACACCGGAGCCGACGCTGCCGCCGGCCAGGCGGCCCCCGTGACCGCGGCGACCATGGCGACCGCTCAGGACCAGTGGGAGCCCGGTGGCCAGCCCGCGCCCGCACCGGCAACCGCCGGGCCGGAATGGCAGGAACGCCCTGACCCGGAGCGCCCGGGCTACGGCGACCCGGCACCCTCGGGGGGCGTCGAGCGGGCCGGGCAGTACGCCGACGCCGGCCGGGGCCAGGCGAGTGCGTCATGGCCCGGTGCCGAAACACCTGCGGAAGCCGTACGCCAGGGTGCCGCCGAGTGGAACCAACGTGGACAGGGCGTCGGTGAATGGCTCCAGTCGGACCAACGCAGGGTCGGCGAGTGGTCCTCGACCCAGCCGGTCGCGCAACCTGCCGCCGAGTGGCAGACCCAGCAGCCGGCGCCCGAGTGGCAGGCGCAGCCCGGTGTAGGTGAGTGGTCGCGCCAGTCAGGTCAGCGGGGAGCGACCGAGTGGCCGAACCAGTCGGGCCAGCGGAGTGCTGTCGACTGGCAGCAGACTCCCACGGTCCAGCCGGAGGGCGAATCGCCCACTCAGCCCAGTCCGCACGGTGCCGAGTGGCCTGGTCAACCGGGCCCGTCGGGCCAGCAACAGCTGGCGGACGACTCGTCCAACGAGTCCGGCCAGCCCAGTCAGCCCAGTCCGTATGGCCAGCCGAGTCAGTATGGCCAATCCAGTCAGTACGGCCATTCCGGTCCGTACGGCCAATCCAGTCCGTACGGCCAGCCGAGTCAGTACGGCCATTCCGGTCCGTACGGCCAAGCCAGTCAGTACGGCCAGCCGAGTCAGTACGGCCAAGCCAGTCAGTACGGCCAATCCGGTCCGTACGGCCAGCCCGGTCAGCCGGCGGGCGAGTGGTCCGGTCAGGCCGACGACTCGAACCAGGCCGACCAGTCCAGCAAGACTACGGAATCGAGCCTGCTCGGCCAGGCCAGCCAGACCGATGAGGCCAGCCAGACCGATGAGTCGAGCCAGGCCGGCCAGTCCATCCAGTCCCACCTGTCTGGCCAGCAAGCCGCTGCCGAATGGCCCGGCGACGGGGCCGGCAGGAAAACGTCCGACCTTCCCGGTGAGGTCTCACGTTCCACCGGCATCGGAGACTGGTTCTCCGAACCACCCCGCCCGGTCGCGAGTGATCCCCCCACGGAGAACCGTCCGGGCGTCGAGTGGACCAGCGATCCGGCGCGGCACGGACTTGGTGACTGGCCGGGCGAATGGCCCGTGGACCGGCCGAGCGACAGACCCGTGGACCGGCCGAGCGACAGACCCGTGGACCGGCCCATCGACACGCCCGGCGACACCGTGTCCGATCGGACCGTCGACAACACGGTCGACAGGTCCGGCGACCAGCAATCTGACCGACCGGCCGACCAGTTCGGCGACCGGCAGGCAGACCCCACACACGGCGACCGCACCGAGGAGCACGGACTAGATCAGCGGGGCAACGGACCGTCAGGACCGCCCCGGTACTGACCAGATTCGGTCACCGGTTGAGCGACGGCACCGGTGGCGAGCGTCCGTCAGGTGGCGCCAACACCCTTAGTCGGTTGACGTGCGGGCTTATTCTTGATGGGTCATCTGTTGACCTGACCGGATCGTCGGGGAGGGGTCTCGCGCACAGATCCGGCAGCACAGTAGCCCGGCCACACAGTACTTCGGCCACACAGCACGTCGGCCTGACAGCGCAGTCGGCCCGACGGCCCTGTCGAAGCTGACAGCGCAGTCCACGGATACCCGGTGAGGAGCGGCCTGCCCGACGATGCCATCAGATAGCGCGTTCGGCGCCCATCAGTCAGCCAGACCAGATCCAGAGAGACCAGAGCCAGACAGTTCAGATCCAAGGCACCGCGAGCCAAAGAGACCCGAGCCAGACAGTTCAGCGGGCCAAGCAGACACAGACACACCGCCGGGCGCCAGCCGCCGACTCGCCGGCATCACCAATCTGTGGCGCCTTCGTTCCTACCTTCGTCCCTACACCGGCCGCCTGTCCCTGATGCTGATGGCCGCTCTCGTCGGTGTCGGCGCGAGCTTGTCGATCCCCCTGGTCACCAAGGAGATCATCGACGGTCCCATCGCCGAGCGGGACGGCACCGGCCTGATCCTGCTCGGCCTCCTCGCCGCCGGCCTCGGCATCACCGAAGCGTTTCTGATCTTCGTCCGCCGGTGGATCCAGTCGAGCGCCGTCCTCGGCCTGGAGACCCAGATCCGCGACGACCTGTACGCCCATCTGCAGCGGCTGCCGATGGCGTTCCACGGTGGTTGGCAGAGCGGTCAGCTGTTGTCGCGGGCGACGACGGACCTGTCGGTGATCCGGCGGTTCCTCGGTTTCGGCGTTCTGTTCCTCATCACCAACATCGTGCAGCTCAGTGTCGTCACCGTCCTGCTGCTCCGGATGTACTGGCCGCTGGGGCTCGTCGTCGCGGCCTCGGCGATTCCGATCGTCATTGCCTCCGGGCGGTTCGAACGCCGCTACATCCGGATCTCGCGGCAGGTGCAGGACGAGCAGGGCGACCTCGCGACCATCATCGAGGAGGGTGCCGTCGGCATCCGGGTGATCAAGTCGTTCGGGCGCCGGCACCACGTCTACGACATGTTCGACGAAGGCGCCTGCAACGTCTACTCGACCTCGATGGAGAAGGTGCGGCTCTCCTCCCGGTTCTGGACCATCCTCGGCTTCGTTCCCAACGTCACGCTGGCGTTCGTCCTGCTGCTTGGCGCGCTCGCGGTGGGCCGGGGTGCGCTGACCCTCGGCGCGCTCGTCGCCTTCACCACGTTGATGCTGCAGCTGGTGTGGCCGATCGCGTCGATGGGGCACATTCTCGCGATGGCGCAGGAGGCGATGACTGGCGCCGACCGGGTGATGGAGGTGCTCGACACCGAGCCCGCGATCGCCGGCGGTTCGAAGGAGGTCGCGCGGCCGACGGGGCACCTGCGCTTCGAGGGTGTCGGGTTCCACTTCCCCGACGACCACGCGCCAGTCCTGCGGGACGTCTGGCTCGACGTCCGACCCGGTGAGACCCTTGCGGTGGTGGGCGCCACCGGTTCCGGCAAGACGACCTTGACAGCACTCGTGCCGCGGCTGTACGACGTCACGGCGGGCCGGATCACCGTCGACGGGCACGATATCCGCGACGCCACGATTCCGGCGCTGCGCTCGATCGTGGCGACGGCGTTCGAGGAGCCGACGCTGTTCTCCATGAGCGTCCGGGAGAACCTCACCCTCGGGCGGTCGGACGCGACCGAGGACGAGATCGCCCAGGCGCTCGACGTCGCGCAGGCGAGGTTCGTCTACAAGCTGCCATGGGGACTCGACACCCGGATCGGCGAGCAGGGGATGTCGCTCTCCGGTGGTCAGCGGCAGCGTCTGGCGCTGGCACGTGCGGTGTTGTCGAGGCCGAAGGTCCTGGTCCTCGACGACACCCTGTCCGCGCTTGACGTGGAGACCGAGGCGTTGGTGGAGGAGGCGTTGCGGAAGGTGCTCGAGCACGCGACCGGCATCGTTGTCGCCCACCGGGCGTCGACGGTGTTGCTGGCGGACAAGGTGGCGTTGCTCCAGAACGGCACGATCACCCACGTCGGCACCCACCATGACCTCCTCGAGACGGTGCCGGAATATCGCGAGTTGCTCGGCCAGGCTGTGTCGGCCGATGGTGGCGATCTGGACCCCGAGGAGGTGATGTCGTGACCACGTCCTCGACCGAGACGACCGGCCGGAACGGCCGAGCCGACCCGGACGACCGAAGCGGCGACGATGGCCGTACGGACGGAGCGGACTGGCGCGGCGTCGCCGCAGAGCAGCAGGACGAGATCACCGAGAAGGTGTCGCTGCTTCTGCGCGAACGCTCCCGGCGCCTGCTGGGCGACCTGCTCCGTCCGCACAAGAAGCTGATCTTCGCGCTGATCGCCATCGTCATCGCCGAGAACGGTGCCCGGCTGGCGATTCCGTACCTCGTGAAGGTCGGGATCGACCGCGGCATTCCACCCATCCTCGCCAGTGAGGGCGCGCGGACGCTGATCACGGTCGCGGCCGTCATCCTCGTCGCGGCGATCGGTCAGGCCCTTGCGCGGCAGGCGTTCCTGCAGCTGTCCGGACGCATCGGTCAGGACATCCTGCTGGAGTTGCGCAGGCGGGTCTTCAACCATTTCCAGAAGCTGTCGTTGCGGTTCCACGAGAAGTACACCTCGGGGCGGGTGATCTCCCGGCTGACCTCCGACATCGACGCGATCTACGAGCTGCTCCAGTCCGGCTTCGACGGTCTGGTCTCCGCCGTGCTGACGCTCTTCGGTACGGCGATTCTGCTGCTGGTGCTCGATGTCCACCTCGGCCTGGTGGCACTGATTCCGATCCCGATCCTGTTCCTCTTCACCCAGTGGTTCCGCAAGCAGTCGAGCGTCGCCTATCGGCGTACGCGCGAGACCGTCGCGGCGGTCATCGTGCACTTCGTCGAGTCGATGAACGGGATCCGTGCGGTGCAGGCGTTCCGCCGGGAGCCGCGGAACCAGGAGATCTTCCAGGAGGTCAACGAGGCCTACCGCGACGCCAACATGCGCGGCATGCGGCTGATCGCGGTCTTCATGCCGGGCATCAAGGTCATCGGCAACATCACCGTGGCGGCGGTCTTGTTGTACGGCGGCTGGCTGGCCTTCCACGATGCGGTGACCGTCGGCGTACTCACCGCGTTCCTGCTGTATCTCCGGCAGTTCTACGAACCGATGCAGGAGATCAGCCAGTTCTACAACACGTTCCAGTCGGCGAGTGCGGCGCTGGAGAAGCTGTCGGGCGTGCTCGAGGAACGGTCGGACGTACCCGAACCGGCGAAGCCCACGGCGCTGCCCAAGGCGAAGGGTTCGGTGCACTTCGAAGGAGTCGAGTTCGGCTACAAGAGCGCCGACCCGGCTCCGCCGAGCGACGCCGTTTCTCGGGGCGACGGTGCGGATCCGGCGGGCAACGGAGCCGACCGCCATGCGGGCAACGGTTCTGATCGCCATGCAGGCAACGGTTCTGATCGCCATGCAGGCAACGGCGCGGGACACCGTGCGGGCAGCACCGACAGTCATGCAGGCAACAGCGCGGCAAACGGACCCGGCCGGAAGGCAGGCGATGCCGCTCTCGAGACCGCTGGCGAGGCCGACGGGGAGGCAGTCACGTTGGTGCTGCCGCACCTCGACCTGCGGGTCCCCGCCGGGCAGACGATCGCCCTTGTCGGAGCGACCGGCGCCGGCAAGACGACGCTGGCCAAGTTGCTGTCGCGGTTCTACGACCCCATTCGCGGCAGGGTCATGCTCGACGGTGTCGACCTGCGCGAGCTCGACGAGGCGACGTTCCGGCGGGCGGTCGTCATGGTGACGCAGGAGAACTTCCTCTTCACCGGGACGGTTGCCGACAACATTCGGTTCGGCCGGCCGAGCGCCTCGATGAAGGACATCATCCACGCCGCCAGGGCGATCGGCGCCGATGATTTCATCACCAGTCTCCCGGACGGCTACGACACCGAGGTCGGCAAGCGAGGCGGCCGGTTGTCGGCGGGACAGCGGCAGCTGGTGGCGTTCGCACGGGCGTTCCTGGCCGATCCTGCGGTACTCATCCTCGACGAGGCGACGTCCAGTCTCGACGTTCCCAGCGAGCGGCTGGTGCAGCGGGCACTGCGTACCATCCTGGCCGACCGGACGGCGCTCATCATCGCCCACCGCCTCTCCACGGTGGAGA
>JBOHED010000336.1:0-3937 GCA_050700915.1 Actinopolymorphaceae bacterium
CTCGTGGGTCACGACGAAGACGCGCTCGCCAGCGGCCGGTTTGCCGTTCCAGCCGTTCGTCTGATCGAACAGGTTCCGCCCCATGATGACTGCACCGATGTCGGTGTAGACGGACTGCATGAAGTCCTTGGACGCCTGGGTGGTGCGCATCGCATACTCGTCGGATTCGGACAGTTTCCATTCGACATCGCCAGCGGCCATCCAGTCGAACAGGGACCCGATCTGCCCATCGTCGTAGGCGATGTAGCCGTCGGCCGACACCGCCGCGCATCCCATGATCGTCTTGCTCATGATCTTTTCCTTTCGTCGTTGCCAGGGACGCTACGAGCCACACGGGAGGGCCGGCATCTGTCACATGACTGGTGCTGGGCGCTGCATCGGCGACGTAGGCGGTCACAGGTCGAGGTGGGCGAGTTCGCCGCGTCTTCTGATGCCCAACTTGGGGTACACCTTGTACAGGTGATAGCCGACGGTGCGCGGGCTCAGGAACAGTTCCGCTGCGATCTCACGGTTGCTCATGCCACGTGCGGCCCGACGGGAGACCTGCAGCTCCTGCGGCGTCAACTGGCCCGCGTCAGTCGCGGCCGACAGGTCCGGCACATCTTCGCCCAGGGCGACGAGTTCGGCCCGCACGAGCCGATCCCATCCGTGCGCGCCGATCTCTTCGAACTCGTGGTGCGCGCGGACGAGTTGCTCCCTCGCAGCCTTCGGACGCCGGTGCCGTCGCAGCCATCCGCCGTATGCCAGTCGCGTGCGTGCCCGGTCGTACGGTCCGCACTCATCGACGTCCAGCGACTCACTGAACGCATTGTCGGCGTCGGCACCGTCGGCGAGGAGTGCCTGGCATCGGAGCATCAGCCCTCTCGCGACCGGGCGCTCGGTGTGCGTCGCCCACTCGGTGAGCTGGGGCAGGTACGCCCGCGCCCGCTCGCTGTCACCAGCCCGAACAGCCGCCTCGACGTGGTCGGGGACCGCGCGCACCATGACATCTCTGCCTTGTACCCCGCCGCAGACACCGTCCAGCCTGTCGAGAGCGGACCGGGCCCTACCCGCGGTGAGATCGACCAGGGCGAGCGCCCACCCCGCCTGCGCGGCGGCGATCCCATGGTGACGGTTGTCGCTCAGCACCCGCGCGGCGCGGTGCTCAGCTGCGGCGGCGTCGCCTCGAACCGCCGCGAGCCATGCCGACATCGACGTGAGCACGACGACCTGCAGCTGCTGCCCGAACTCGTCGGCGAGAGCCACGGCCTCGACAAGGCTCGCGTCCGCTTCGCGCAGTCGCCCGGTGGCCAGCTGGGTCGTCCCCAGCACCTCCAGCGCGTACGGCAGCCATCCCATCGCGCCCTGACGCCGCAGCTCCGCCACGTGCTGGCCGTGCATCGCAGCCGCGCGGGCGTCGGCTCCGATGAGCAATGCCATGAAACCGGCGGTCAACCGCTCCAGCGTGGGTGTGTCCTCGCGCTGGCCGGCCGACTCGACCACGGCACGCATCGGGTCAACGGCGCCCGCGACGTCGCCACGCAGCAGCCGGCTCATGCCGACCAGACCGTCGACGAGCACCGCGGAACCGCCACGGACCTGGGCCAGCCGTTCTGCACAAACGCCCACCAGCTCGGCATCGGCCGCGTCGCGTGCGCACCACAGCGCCTCCGTCAGCACCGCGACCGCCTGGTCGGGTTCCGTCGTCAGGACCGGCGTTGCGGCATCGACGGCAAGGCGCGCGGCGTCGGCGGGGGAGGTGCGCTCGTAGGCGACCTGGGCGCGGATCCACCCCGCCTCCGCCACCTCGCGCGGCTCGTCCGTGAGAGCGACCCCGGCCCCCGCCAACTCGACGGCACGGTCGCCCTGGCCTGCGTCGTACGCAGCACGAGCGGCGGCGACCAGGCGCCGACCCCGCTCTGCAGGGGCGCTCGACAGCTGCGCGGCCCGCTCCAACGCCCGTACCGCCGTCGACGGCCCACCCCGGCCCGCGGCACGGTCCGCCACCCGCTCCAGTTCCGCCGCCACACTCTCATCCGCCCCGCTCGCGGCCAACGCGCGATGCCACGCCCGTCGATCCGCGTCCCGCGGGTCCGACAGGACGGCCGCCAACGCCCCATGCGCGGCAAGGCGCGCGGCGAAGGACGCTTCCTGATACGCCGCCGCCCTGATCAGCGGATGCCGGAACGCCACCCCATCCGCCGCCACCTGCACCAGGCGACGGCGTTCTGCGGGTTCGAAGTCCGCCGCCTCGATGCCGAGGTGGCCGGCAGCCGTCATCAGCGTCGCCAGGTCGGATCCGTGATCGGCCGCGGTGAGCAGCAACGCCGACCGCGTGCGGGGGCCGAGGTCACGCACCTGTCGGCCGAAGTGGGTCTGCAACCGGCCCGTTGCCGGAAGCGGAGCAACCGGAGCCGGCCAGCCCGCAGCGTCGACACTCGTGGTCAGCTCGATGATCGCCAGGGGGTTGCCGCCGGACTCGTCCAGGATCCGCTTCACCATCTCGCTCCGCACGGGCCCGACCGACGACGCGAGGCGGGTGGCGTCGGCCTGCTCGAGCCGGTCGAGGGTCAGGCTGTCGATGCCGGGCGCACGGAACGGGCGCTCGCCGTCGCGGATGGCGAAGATCGTCGCGATCGGGTCCGCCTGGAGCCGCCGGACCGCGAACAGCAACGCGTCCAGGGACGGCTGATCGAACCACTGCACGTCGTCCAGCAGACACAGCAGCGGACCATCGCCGGCGAGCTCCGACAGCAACGACAGCGTCGCCGCCCCGGGTAGCCCTCGGTCGACGGGTTCACCGCTGGTGCCGAATGCCACGCGGAGGGAGTCGGCCTGTGCCTTCGGGATCGCGTCGAATCGGTCCGTGTCGCCGGCGAGCAGCACCTGCAGGGCGGCGAAGGCGACCTCGGTCTCCGACTCGATCCCCACCACCCGCAGCGCCCGCATACCGCTCGCCACCTGTGCCGCGTAATCGAGCAGCGCCGTCTTGCCGATCCCGGCTTCCCCGCGCACCACCAACGAACGGCTCCGGCCGTCCTTCGCGTCGGCCACCAGTCGATCGATCCGCGACAGCTCCGCGTCCCTCCCGACAATCACGCCAGGAACGCTAACGCACGGTGAGCCACAGGGTTGCCCGACGACGCCGGCTCGCCGCGGGGGCAGTCGTCCTCGTCGACCACTGGCTTCAACGATTCACGAAACAGTCCCTGGGTGCCCTGGCCGGATCACTGTGCCGCACCGTCCGGCGTCGGCACGCCGCCCTCCGACACGCCGCCCTGCCGGACCGGCAGAAGGGTCGCCTGCTGCCGCGCGAGTGTCACCCGCCGAGTTCGACGGGACACCAGGTAACGCCCCGCCTCCACGACGACTGTGACACTGATCGCCAGCCCGATTCCGAGCAACACTCCCTTGATCGGTTCCTTCTCGAACGCCAGGCCGCCGAGGTAGCCGACGCATGCCGAGTACGTTGCCCATGACAAGGCGGCTACCGCGTCGAAACGGGTGAACGTACGCAACGGGAACCCCACCGTACCCATCGTGAGGGTCGTGGCCGTCCGACCGCCTGGTACGTACCGCGCGACGACGAGGACCAGCCCGCCGCGCCGGTCGAGCGCCGCCGACGCCCAAGCGAATGCCCTCCATCGCCGGCTGCCCGGCCGCGTACGAGCGAGCAGCGGCCTACCCGCCATCCGCCCGAGGAAGTACGACGTGTGGTCGCCGGCAAACGCACCAAGCGCCGCGATCACGATGAGGAACCAGAGGTTCGGAGCACCGGACGCGGCGAACGCACCCGCCGCGATGACGACGCTCTCACTCGGAAACGCCGGCAGGAACCCGTCCAGAGTCGCGAGCACGAAGACGGCCAGATAGATCCACGGGGAGTTCATGACGTCGTGGACGAGTTCCAGGATGGGTGTGCTCATGGATGTCACCCTCGCCCCGAGAGGCCCGGTTG
>JBOHED010000337.1:0-10438 GCA_050700915.1 Actinopolymorphaceae bacterium
TCTGGTACTGCAGTCGCGCCGTCGCCCGACACATGATCGAACGCGGGAGCGGCACGATCGTCAACGTGGGCTCCATGTCAGCGATGATCGTCAACCAGCCGCGCTGGCAGCCGTCCTACCTCGCGTCCAAGGCCGCGGTCCACCAGCTCACCAAGGCGCTCGCCGCCGAGTGGGCGCCGCACGGCATCCGGGTCAATGCGCTGGCACCCGGCTACTTCCTCACCGAGATGTCACCGGTGGACCAGCCCGAGTACCACGAGTGGTGCGTCGAACCGGCCGCGATGAAACGTTACGGCCTGCCTGACGAGCTCGGACCGGCCGTGGTGTTCCTCGCGAGCGACGCGTCGAGTTTCATGACCGGGTCCGTGATGGTGATCGACGGCGGCTTCACCCTCTTCTGACGAAGCCGCGTCCGATCTCGCCTCAGTCGATCAGGTCGTACGCCGGAATCGTCAGGAAGTCTGCGTACTCCGCTGCGAGGGCCACCCGCTCGAAGAGTTCCCGCGCCTCGGCGAAGCGGCCGTACTCGTACGCCTCGTCGCCCACCGTGGAACGAATGTGGGCCAGTTCCTCGTCCTCGATCCGGCGCACCAGCTCTGCCGTCACCACCTCGCCGTTGTCGAGTGTCACGGAGTTGTTGATCCACTGCCAGATCTGCGACCGGGAGATCTCCGCCGTCGCGGCGTCCTCCATCAGGTTGAAGATGGCGACCGCGCCGTTGCCGCCCAGCCACGCGGCCAGGTAGTGCAGGGCGACGGCGACGTTGTTGCGCAGGCCCGCCTCGGTCACCGAGCCGGGGGTCGACTTCACGTCCAGCAGGTCCTCAGCGGTCACGTGCACGTCGTCACGCTGGCGGTCGAGCTGGTTGGGCCGTTCGCCGAGCTTGGCGTCGAAGACCTCCTTGCAGATGGGTACGAGGTCGGGGTGGGCCACCCACGAACCATCGAAGCCGTCGTCCGCCTCGCGGTCCTTGTCGGCGCGGACCTTCGCGAGCGCCTGCTCGTTGACCTCGGGATCGCGGCGGCTCGGGATGAACGCCGCCATGCCGCCCATCGCGAACGCTCCCCGTCGGTGGCAGGTCGCGACCAGCAGTTCCGTGTACGCCCGCATGCAGGGCGCCGTCATGGTCACGGCGTTCCGGTCCGGGAGAACGAACGACGGTCCCGCGTCGCGGAAGTTCTTGATGATGCTGAACAGGTAGTCCCATCGACCGGCGTTGAGACCCGACGCGTGGTCGCGCAGCTCGTAGAGGATCTCCTCCATCTCGAACGCCGCCGGAATGGTCTCGATCAGTACCGTCGCGCGGATCGTGCCGACCGGGATGCCGAGCCGTTCCTCGGCGTAGGTGAAGACGTCGTTCCACAACCGTGCCTCGAGATGGCTCTCCATCTTCGGCAGGTAGAAGTACGGGCCGCTGCCGCGCTCGAGCAGCTCCCGGGCGTTGTGGAAGAAGTGCAGGCCGAAGTCGACGAGCGCTCCCACCAGTGGCGTGCCGTCGACCTGCAGGTGCCGCTCGTCGAGATGCCAGCCGCGAGGACGTACGACGATGGTGGCGAGCGGCGCGTCGTCACGCAACGTTCGAATACTTCCGTCGGGCGAGCGGAAGGTGATCTGCCGCCGGATCGCGTCATGAAGGTTGACCTGCCCGTCGACGACGTTGGCCCAGTGCGGGGTGTTGGCATCCTCCAGGTCGGCGAGCCACACGTTGGCGCCCGAGTTGAGGGCGTTGATCGTCATCTTCCGTTCGGTCGGGCCGGTGATCTCGACGCGCCGGTCCAGCAGGTCGGCCGGCGCCTGCGCGACCCGCCACGACGAGTCCTCGCGAATCGCGCGGGTCTCCGGCAGGAAGTCCAGCCGACCGGTCCGGGCGACCTCGTCCCGGCGCTCCCGCCGCCGGGCGAGCAACCCGTCGCGGCGCGCGCCGAACCGCTCCTGCAGGTCCCGGAGGAACGCGAGCGCCTCGTTGGTGAGGATCTCCTCGCCTCGTTCGACGCTGGGGCCTGCCGCCGTGATGTCGGCCACGATCTGCACCTTTCTCTCCCGGACCAGTCTTTCCGGACCAGCCTTCCCGGACCAAATCTTTCCGGACCAAATGGCAACGTCTAGCACATCGGCGACATGTACGGCAGCTCCGGTCGGCCAAATGGCAACAGCGCTGCCACCGACGGCACTGCCCGCCAGCCGCTTCGGGATGACCACATGGAGGATGGAGGGCGTGTCGACGGATCGCTGGGGAGTGCCGACCCGACAGCTCGCCTCCGTCGTCCTCGGAACGCTGCTCAACCCGCTCAACTCCTCCATGATCGCTGTTGCGCTCGTGCCCCTCCAGCACGAGTTCGGCGTCGGCGTGGCGACCTCCACCTGGTTGGTGAGCGGCTTCTATCTCGCGGCCGCGGTCGGTCAGCCGCTGATGGGGCGGCTCGTCGACCTGTTCGGGGCTCGCCGGCTGTTCGTCAGCGGACTGGTCGTCGTGTGCGTCGCCTGCTTACTCGCGCCGTTCGCTCCCGGCTTCTGGTGGCTGCTCGGCGTCCGGGTCCTTCTTGCGGCGGGCACCTCGACCGCCTTCCCCGCGGCGCTCGTCCTGATCCGGGCGGCGGCGATCGAGCGACAGGACGCCGGAACGACGGAGCGCCACCACCCAACGACAAAACCCAACCCAACGACAGAGCCCCGCCCACCCGCCGCAGCCCTCGCGTTCCTCACTGTCGCGGCGTCGACCAGTGCCGCCCTCGGTCCTGTCCTCGGTGGCTTCCTGATCGCGGTCGCCGGCTGGGAGGCCATCTTCCTCGTCAACGTACCCCTCACCGTGATCGGCATCCTGCTCGCGCTCCGAGTCCTTCCCAAGATCCCCGCCAGCTCAACCGACGACACCTCGTTCCTCGCCTCGGTCGACCTTCCGGGCATCGTTCTGTTCAGCGGAACACTGCTGGGGCTGCTCGTCTTCGTCCTCTCGGTCGAGGGCGGCACGACGATGTGGTGGCTGACCGGCCTGGTCGTCGTCCTGGCGATCCTGCTCGTGCTTCGGGAGCGTTCGACCCCGAGGCCGTTCATCGACATTCGCGGGCTGATCGCGAACCGTGCCCTCACGGCGGTCCTCGGTCAGCAGGGCGGATTCAACCTGGTGTTCTACTGCGTCTTCTTCGGTCTGCCAATGTGGTTGGGATCGATCCGGGGCTTCGACGCGGACACCGTGGGCCTCCTGGTGCTCCCCATCGCGGCGATGGGTGTCCTCATGACCCCGCTGGCGGCCCGGGTCGTCGAGGCGCGTGGGTCCAGGGCGACCCTGGTCTTCGGCTCGCTCGTCCTCCTCCTCGCGACGCTCCTGGTCCAGGTCCTGTCGGACGCGACACCGATCGTGGTCATCGTCGCCGTCGCGCTTCTCTTCGGGATCCCGGGCGGGTTCAACAACCTCGGTCTGCAAACTGCGTTGTACGAAGCGAGTCCCGGCCACCGGATGGGCTCCTCCGGCGGGTTGTTCCAGACGTTCCGGTACCTCGGAGCGATCTCGGCGACCAGCGTGCTCGGCGTGGTCTTCGGTCACGATCTGAGCAGCGCGGGCCTGCACCGGATCGGTTGGATCATGACCGGTGTCGCCGCCGCGCTCGTGCTCCTTGCTCTCGTCCTACGCCCCCGCCCCGCCAGCACCCCCGCGTCTCCCCCGACTGCTCCTATTCCATGACAGAGATCATGAAGCCTTTCGCCGTATGGACCCCGATTCCTTTCATGATCACCTCATGATCACGAAACGGGTGGCCAAGAGCGTCACCAGGCTTCGGGCTTCGCGCCGTCGGCCATCGGCGCACGTTAGCGTGGGTGGTGGCGCAGGAGCAGGAGCCGGAGGGCCATGACCGTCATCGAACGCCTACACAGCACGCTCCAGGACATCGTCGGGTCAGGTGGCGTGATCGCCGAGCCCAGCCAGCTCCGCACGTACGAATGCGACGGCCTCACCGGCTACCGGGTCACGCCGGCACTGGTCGTCCTCCCGACCTCGACGAAGGAGGTCGCGCAGGTCGTCGCCGCGTGCCACCAGGCGAAGGTGCCGTTCGTCGCGCGCGGCGCGGGTACCGGCCTCTCGGGCGGCGCACTTCCCGTCGCCGACGGCATCGTGATCTCGCTGCAACGGATGCGCGCGATCGTCGAGGTCGACCCGGTCAACCGGTGCGCGACCGTCGAGCCCGGAGTCACCAACCTCGCGATCAGCCGGGCCGCCGCTCCGCACGATCTCTACTACGCGCCCGACCCGTCGAGCCAGCAGGTCTGCACGATCGGCGGCAACGTCGCGGAGAACTCCGGCGGCGCCCACTGCCTGAAGTACGGCTTCACCACCCACCACGTCCTCGCCATGGAGGTCGTCCTCCCCGACGGCTCGATCGGCACGCTGGGGGGTCCGTCCCCCGAGGTCGCCGGGCCCGACCTGCGTGGAGTGGTCGTCGGTTCGGAGGGCACCCTCGGGATCGTCACGAGCATCGTCGTACGCCTGCTCCGCAAACCCGAGTCGGTCAGGACCCTGCTCGCGGACTTCCCGTCCATCGAGCAGGCCGGCGACACGGTCACCGACATCATCGGTGCCGGCATCGTCCCCGCCGCGATGGAGATCATGGACCACCTCGCGATCGTGGCGTCGGAGGCGGCGGTCGGCGCGGGTTACACCCTCGACACCCCAGCCGCCCTGGTCGTGGAGCTCGACGGACCCACCGACGAGTGCGCCGGCCTCTTCGAGTCGGTGCAGAAGATCTGCGAGTCGAACGGTACGACGAAGATCCACGTCGCCGCGGATGACACCGAACGGGCCCGGATCTGGACCGGTCGCAAGGCCGCGTTCGCCGCGGTGGGCAGGATCAGCCCGGACTACTTCGTCCAGGACGGCGTGGTCCCCCGTACCCGCCTGTCCGAGGCTCTCCACCGGATCGGCGCGATGGGCAACGAGGCCGGGCTCCGGGTCGCCAACGTCTTCCACGCCGGAGACGGCAACCTGCACCCGCTGGTGCTCTACGACGAGAAGCTCGGCGAGCACGAGCGGGCCGAGAAGCTGTCCAAGGAGATCGCCGAACTCTGCGTCGAGCTCGGCGGCTCACTGTCGGGCGAGCACGGCATCGGCACGGACAAGGCGTGCTCCATGCCGGTGATGTTCGGCGAGGAGGACCTCGCGACGATGGACCGGGTCCGCCAGGCGTTCGATCCGGACGGTGTTTGCAATCCGGGCAAGGTGCTGCCGACGCCTCGCCTGTGTGGCGAACGACCGGGACCATTTCGTCCGCATCCACTGGAGGCTGCCGGTGTCATCGAGCGGCTCTGAACCTGGGCTCGACCTTCCCACGACGCGTCCCGGCGACCTGCGCCAGGCACGTGACGCCATGGTCGCCGCGACTCGTGCCGGCCAGCGGGTCCTGGTGCGTGGGACCGGCACCGCACAGTCGTGGGGTGCACCCGTCCGGGACGCCGATGTCGTCGTCGACACCAGCGCGCTGGACCAGATCCTTGCGTACAACCCGGCCGACATGACCGTCGCCGTGGGCGCGGGCATCCCGCTCCGGACCCTGCAAGGCAAGCTCGACGGTCAGCGAGTCGCCCTCGACGCGGCCAGGGTCCCCGACGGCGCGACTGTCGGTGGCCTGCTCGCGACGGCCGACGGCGGGCCCCTGCGCGCCGCCTACGGCACCCTGCGGGACCTGGTCATCGGCGTCACCGTCGTCCTGGCCGACGGCACCGTTGCCCGCTCGGGCGGGCACGTCATCAAGAACGTCGCCGGCTACGACCTGGCCAAGGTCCTCTCTGGATCGCTCGGCGCCCTCGGACTCGTCGTCGAGGTGGTCCTCCGGGTTCATCCGCTCCCGGAGGCAACCGGGACACTCGCGCTGCCGTGCGACGTCCCGACGGCGTTCTTTCTCACGACCGGCCTGCACGCGTCGCCGCTCGAACCCGTCGCGACCGAGTGGTACGCAGGACGCCTGCTGGTCCGGTTCGAGGGCACCAGGGCAGGCGTCACCACCCGGCTCGACAAGGCCGTCGCGCTGATGCGGAGTGAGCGCGCAGACCGAGGGGGCGCCGAGGTCCTCGACGGCGCCGCCGAGGCGACCGCATGGGACCAGCTCGCCGAGTGTGTACGAGGAGCACCCGGCGACACCGTCCTCCGCGCGGGGACCCAGCCCAGCGATCTACCGCCGCTCGCGGCCCAGCTGGACGCCCTTGCCGGTGAGCACGGCGTCGAGGCGGCCCTCACGTCGAGCGTCGGTGTCGGCGTCCAGACCGTCCGACTCCGCGGCGGAACTCCGGACGGGCATGCGGGCGTAGTCGCGGCGTGGCGGCACGCAGTCCTGGCGCAGGGCGGGAGTGTCACCCTGCACCGCCGGATCGACGGCCTCGACGATCTCGTACCCAGCTGGGGTCCCGCACCGGCAACGGCACCACTCCTGCGGGCGTTGAAGCGCCAGCTCGACCCCGAAGACCGCCTCGCGCCGGGACGGTTCGCGCCGTGGTTCTGATCCGACCTACCGAGGAGCGAACACCATGGGCGCGAGGAGCCCCCACGGAGGTACGCCGAGGAACGAGGCGTGCCGGAGTGAGGCATCGCAGCGGTCATGCGAAAGGAGAACACCATGAGTCAGGACGTCGTCAGCCCCGGCGAGTCCGGTGACATCTTCGCGACGATCGAGTCGGGGACCCCGCGCGGCAACTTCGACGCCCACCACCCGCCGGAGCAGGAGCTCATCGACGACTGTGTCCACTGCGGGTTCTGCCTCCCCACCTGCCCGACGTACAGCCTCTGGGGCGAGGAGATGGACTCACCCCGCGGCCGGATCTACCTGATGGATCTGGTGGGCCAGGGCGCCGCCAGCCTGGACGACACCGTGGTGAGGCACTTCGACACCTGCCTCGGGTGCATGGCCTGTGTGACGGCCTGCCCGTCCGGTGTGCAGTACGACAACTTGCTCGAGTCGATGCGTCCGCAGATCGAGCGTCAGCATCCGCGGACCTGGCGCGACCGGGTGTTCCGGCGGGCGATCTTCGCGCTGTTTCCCTACCCGCGCCGGCTGCGGGTCGCGGCACTGGGCGGGATCGCCTACCAGCGCTCGGGTCTGGCGCGACTGGTGCGCCGGAGCAGGCTCTTTGCCAGACTGCCGGCTCGGCTCCGCGCGGCCGAGTCGCTGCTGCCACCGGTCACGCTTCGCGACCTGGCGACGCGGCCGCCCGAGCGCGTGGCGGCGGTGGGGACGCCGCGCATGAAGGTCGCGGTCCTGACCGGCTGCGTCCAGCGGGTGTTCTTCTCCGGCGTCAACGCCGCTACCGTGCGGGTTCTCGCCGCCGAGGGCTGCGAGGTCCTGATCCCCCGCGACCAGGCCTGCTGTGGAGCGCTCAGCATGCACACCGGCCGCGAACCCGAAGCCCTCGACCGGGCCCGCCGTGCCATCGCGGTCTTCGAGGCGTACGACGTCGACGCCATCGTCGTCAACGTTGCCGGCTGCGGTTCGACGATGAAGGACTACGGCACGCTGCTCCGCCACGACCAGGCCTGGGCCGACCGTGCGGCCGCGTTCGCCGCCAAGGTCCGCGACGTCACCGAGGTGCTGGCCGACCTGGAGCCGCAGGCGACGAGGCACCCGATCGACGCCCGGGTGGCTTATCACGATGCCTGCCATCTCGGACACGCCCAGGGGGTTCGCGCGCAGCCGCGTGCCGTGCTGAACGCGATCCCCCACCTGGACGTGGTGGACATCCCCGATGCCGAGATCTGCTGTGGTTCGGCCGGGGTCTTCAACCTGTTGGAGCCCGAGGCCGCCGAGGAGCTCGGCCGGCGCAAGGTCGACAACGTACGAGCGGTCATGCCGGACGCCATCGCCACCGCCAATCCCGGATGCCTGCTCCAGATCCGCCGGCACCTTGGTACGGATCCGCTGCCGCTCATGCATCCGGTCGAGCTCGTCGACGCCTCCATCCGTGGCCGCGGGCTCACTGGCTGAGTGCCGCCTCAGCTCAGCGCACGCGGCGGCTGCGCGTCCAGACGGTTGGCGACCCACCGCAGCAATGTCGCGCTCCCCCGCAGGCCCTGTGCCGTCGACCGGCGTACGACCCTGATGCCATGCGCGAGTGAGCGCCTGAGACCGCCCGGGCGTCGCCGCGGGAAAGCCCGCGCGGCGCGTTCGACGTCGGCCAGTCGTTGTTCGTGGATGCTGCTGATGAACAGGTAGTTGTTCCCGTTCATGGTGTGCTGATTCCTCCTCGGTTCTACTTCGTGTCGAGCTCGGTAACGCTCAGGTACGGATGGCGTGCTCGGGTCGTCTGGCGTGTAGCCCACGGCGCGAGGTGGTCGCACGGGTGAGCCGTGCGACGGCATCGTTGATCGCCTTCGACCACGGCAACCGAAGCGCCCGGGACATCCGCTGAACCTCCGGCCGCGTCTGGTCGTGCATCGCGATCGCGTAGAGCAGTCCCCACTCCATCTCCTACGTCCTCCCTCTCTCGTCCGTCTCCTACGTCCCCCACCGTACGGAGAATCGGTACGGAATCCCGTGCCGATCACAACCTCAAACCACAGGCCAATCGACCCCACACCCATGTGCGGCGTGGGGCTGATTCTGGAGCGGAGGTGACGCGTCTGTACGCCACGCGGCCCCAACCCGGGCAGCGAGCGGAATACACCTGAGGGGGTGATGGCCAGGCCAACAGGATGTCGATCAGAACCCTGGGCGGCCGCATCCGAACAGCAGGAACGGTACCGGCCAGCGGCCGAGAAGAATAATGATTAAAAGGGCGAGGGCGTGGCCCGAAGGCCACGCCCCACGTGGTGCGGCCGCGTTCCCGGCTGCCGAGGTCGCCCCTGTCGGTGCCGCGCGGCCACGTCTGGTGGTCTTGCCCTTATCGCGGAGGATCGGTAACAAATTCGCCCTGCGTCACCAGGACAGTACCCATGTGTACGTGACGCCGGTCAAGACCTGACGGGTCAGTAAGTTCAGGCAATTTCCTTCCGAATCTTGATGCCGAACGAAAAAAGCCGATCCGTGCGGTTCGGGTCGCTTGAACGGGGTCGATGGGCTGCATCAGGTCACACCACCTGGTGCAGCCAGCGCACCGCCGCACCGTCACCCGCGTGCCGGAACGGCTCCAGTTCGTCGTCCCACTGCTTGCCCAGCAGGCGTTCGACCTCGTTCTCGAGGGTGGACTCGCCGAGGCTGGACCTGACGATCGCCGCCCTGAGCCGGTCCTCCGGGATCAGGACGTCGCCGTGCGGACCTGTCACCGCGTGGAAGATCCCGAGGCTCGGCGTATAGCTGTATCGTGCGCCCTCGACGCCGGCGCTGGGCTCCTCGGTGACCTCGTATCGAAGCTGCTGCCAGCCGCGCAGAGCGGAGGCAAGGGTCGCCGACGTGCCCGGCTCACCCTGCCAGGAGAGCTCGGTGCGGTAGGCGCCGACGCTGGCCGGCTGAGGTATCCAGTCGACGTTCACGCGCGCACCAACAGCGCCGGCGACGGCCCACTCCACGTGGGGACAAACCGCCGACGGCGCCGAATGTACGTACAGCACACCTCGAGTTGTCACCGAGACCACCTCTCTGGTCGAGGGAGCGCCTTCCCCAGCGTCCTCGTCCCAGCGCGGGATAGTCCGGTGTCGCGATCATTGTGCACGAACCCACCGCGACACGCCCAAGGGACACCACCGGTGTGCAGGATTTCGATCGGCAGCCGCGCGGAACTGCTCAGAGCTCGTCCGACGTGCGCGTCACCGAACGGCCCGCGTGCCGGGCCAGTCGTGCGAGCACCGTGGCGTCCGCTACCGCGGCCCCGCCCGGATCGTTGTTGAAGTACGCATGGACGTCAGCCTCGTCGTCGAATGTCTCGGCCATCCGCGTCACCCACGAGCCCAGGGCCGCCCGGCCGTAGCGCGGCCACCGTCGGGCGCGGCCCTCGTGAAACCGGATGTAACCCCAGTCCGCCGTACGCCACAACGGGGTGACAGGTCGGCCGAGACGGTCGGCCCAGGTGAGGGCGGCACCGTGGTGTTCGAGCAGCCGGCGTACCTCGTCTGTCCACCACGACTCGTGCCTTGGCTCCACGGCGACCCGGACGTCCACCGGGAACGCCGACAGGCATCCGCCGAGCAGGTCGACATCGGCACGGAGGTTCGGCGGGAGCTGCAGCAGGATCGGGCCGAGCCGGTCCCCGAGTCCACCGGCGTGGTCGAGCAGCCGCCGCACCGGTTCCTCCGGCTCCCGGAGCCGCTTCATGTGGGTGAGGAACCGACTCGCCTTGACCGCCACGACCACGTCGGCGGGTAGCCGGTCGTGCCATCCCCTGAACGTGTCATACGTCGGCAGCCGGTAGAACGCGTTGTCGAGCTCGACGGTCGCGAACTGCTCGGCGTAGAAGTCGAGCCAGGACCGCTGGGGCAGTGTCGGCGGATAGAACGGGCCTCGCCAGTCCCGGTAGCTCCACCCGCACG
>JBOHED010000338.1:0-3220 GCA_050700915.1 Actinopolymorphaceae bacterium
ACCGGCTTGCCCAGGACGTGGTCGCGGACGGTCTCCATCTCCGCGGCGTACTGCAACAGCACCGGGACCGTCGGCAGGAACAGCGACGCCGTCTCACCACGGCGTCGCGCCCGCACGAAGCGCCCCACCGCCTGTGCGAAGAACAGCGGTGTCTGGGTGGCGGTCGCGTAGACGCCGACGGCCAGCCGCGGGACGTCGACACCTTCGCTCACCATGCGTACGGCGACCATCCAGCGGCTTTCGTCCGCGGCGAACTCCCCGATCCGCTTGCTGCCGCTCGGTTCGTCGGACAGCACGACGACCGGTCGTTCGCCGGCGATCCTGCCGAGGATCTTGGCGTATGCCCGGGCCGACTCCTGGTCGGTCGCGATCACCAGACCACCAGCGTCGGGCACGTGCCGGCGTACTTCGGTGAGCCTCGTGTCAGCCGCCTGGAGCACGGACTGGATCCAGTCGCCGGCCGGATCGAGAGCGGTGCGCCAGGCCTGGGCCGCCATGTCCTTGGTGAGCGGGGCGCCGAGTCTCGCCGCCACCTCGTCGCCGGCGCTGGTGCGCCACCGAAGATCGCCGGAGTACGCAAGGAACAGGACAGGTCGGACGACGCCGTCGGCGAGCGCCGGACCGTAGCCGTAGCTGAAGTCCGCGGCACTGCGCGGCGCACCGTCGGTATCGGAGACATAGGTGACGAACGGAATCGGATTGGTGTCGCTGCGAAACGGTGTGCCGGTGAGACTGAGCCGTCTGGTCGCGGGGTCGAACGCCTCGCGCACCGCGTCGCCCCAGGTGAGCGCGTCGGCGGCGTGGTGGATCTCGTCGAGGATGACGAGCGTCTTGAACCGCTCGCAGCGGACCCGCAGCGCGAGGGTCGCCGCCGCCACTCCCGCGTAGGTCACGACCACACCGGCGTAGTCGCGGCTGGTGCGCCCCTTGCGTCCGGAGAACGCCGGATCGAGCGCGATCCCGCCGCGCGCCGCGGCGTCGGCCCACTGGCGTTTCAGGTGCTCGGTGGGGGTGACGACGATGAGGCGTTCGACGACTCGGCGGGCAAGCAGGTCGGCGGCGACGGTAAGTGCGTAGGCGGTCTTGCCCGCACCGGGTGTAGCGACGGTGAGGAAGTCGCGCGGGCTGGCGGCCTGGTAACGCTCGAGTGCCTGCTGTTGCCATCCGCGGAGGTGTCCCCACGGTCCCGGAACGGCAGCGTGGCGAAGCTGACTAGTCGACCCGGACGCTGTCACACCCGTCCCTTCCGATCGAGCAGGACATACCGACGAATCTGCGCGAGCCTAACCCGGGCCGCAGACATGTCCGGCCGGGCCCGGACGGTCCCGCTGTCACGGCGGTTTGATAACCGGGCCCCACTGGTAGGTGGATGGCTGGTGGGTCCGCAGGCCGCCGAGAAGCTCGGCGATTTCCTTGAGAAGGCTTGACCAAGCTGTAATCATCTGGCAACCGAGCGTGGGGAATATCGGAGCAGAGACCGACCTCGGCACGTACGCCATGTCGGGGGGACGCACGGAGGAGCAGCGATGGCCGACGATGCCGCAGCGGAGTCTGGCGCGACATCTGTACCACCCGCACCACGAAGCTTGGTGGACACCGCGCGGAGGGTCGTCGGACAGATGGTCGCCCGCCTCCCCGGCCTCGACAGCGACGCCGCGCAGCGGAACGCCTGGGAAGCGGTCTGCGCTGACCTGCAACGACGCCAACAGTGGAACGACGTGGTCGAGCTCACCCTCAACGCAAGCCGGCATGCGTCCGGGAACTCAGGCAGTCAGGCGGCCAGGCGCCCGACCCGGCGACGTTCGTCCGCGCCTGTGTCCGGAGGTACGAACCCGCAGGCAAGGACCCAGACCCAACCCTGAGGCCGCGCAGCGCGGGTCGCTTTCGTAGGAGGGCGCCCCTCATGCCAGCGCCTTTCGTAGGAGGGCGCCCCTTATGCCAGCGCCTTTCGTAGGAGGGCGCCCCTCATCCAATAGGTCCGTTTCAAGGGCACCCTCACGCAACCGCGCTTTGGAGCCAGGTGTTCCTCATCCAAGGTTCTGCCTACGATCTGTGCCCGAATCCCCTGGCCTGGCACGGTTTTACCGACCTGCCGTCGATGAGGATTGACCTCGCCGCAATGCAGCCGCAACACTGCACGGAAAGCATGGGGGCAGTTGAAGATGCCGTTCGGAAGGAAGGCCGCCATGGCACGCTCCGCGACCGCAACCACTCGTCAGCGGAGACCGGCAGTCACATCGCGGCGAAGTGCCATGGCGGCCGCCCGAGGATTGGTGGGCGGCCTCGCCGTACGGCTACCGGTTTTCGACCCAAGAGGTGCACGGCGTAACGCGTGGGAGGCCGTGTGTGCCGACCGCGAACGTCGCCGGCAGTGGAACGAAGAGTCCCCGACGACCTTCGCCTGAGCCCGAGGCTGCGACCCGACCGAAGCCCGAGCCCTGACGACCCTCGCCTGAGGCTGCCCCTCAGGTGAGGCCCGAACCTAGGCCCGACGGCTCAGGACTCGCCGTCGCCGTCGCCGCCCTTGGGGATGCCTTCCCAGATTTCCTTGCATTCCGGGCAGACCGGATACTTCTCCGGATCCCGGCTCGGCACCCACACTTTGCCGCAGAGCGCGATCACCGGCGTGCCGGTGACCATCGCGTCGACGAGCTTGTCCTTGGGCACGAAATGGGAGAAGCGCTCGTGATCGCCGTCGTCACCGTGCGACGGGACCGTGCGCGTCTCTTCGACCGTCTGTGCACCGGGGCTCAGCTGCGTACTCACGCCGGCCAGTGTAGTCACGGCTGGCAGCGGGATCACGGGTCCTGCGACCGCCCGGCCAGCGACGTCAGTTCATGGTCGGGTCTTCGGGGAACGTCGCGACCATGGCCAGCTCGTCGGGCTGCCGGCGGAGGACCCGGCGCCACAGGCCGGCCGGATCAGCGGCGAAGGCGTCGCCCGGCTCGGCGTCCACGACGTACCATCCGCCGTCCTTGATCTCCACCTCCAGCTGGCCAGGTGACCAGCCGGCATAGCCGGCGAAGACCCGGAGGGCCCCGAGCCCGCCGACGAGCAGTTCCGGCGGGGCGTCGAGGTCGACGAGCCCGAGCCGGCCGTGGAGCCGCTTCCACCCGACCGGCTCGCCGTCGACCCCGGCCGGCAGCTCCGCCAGACCGAGGGCGGAGTCGGTCGCCACCGGCCCGCCCTGGAACAGGACGTCGGGCTCGCAGACCAGGCC
>JBOHED010000339.1:0-3720 GCA_050700915.1 Actinopolymorphaceae bacterium
GCCTCGATGATGCCGGCGAACCCGCCGAGGGTGCTGCAGATCATGAAGTTTCCGATCTTGACCCGCCCCACCTTGATCCCCGCTTCACGGGCGCCGAGCAGATTGCCGCCGACCGCCACGGTGTGCCGACCCCAACGGGTGCGGGTGAGTACGACGTGGAAGAACGCGAGGAGGAGCACCGCCCAGGTGATCTCCGACCAGCCGGCCGCACCGAGCCAGGGCTGTACGCCGATCGCCGCCTCCGGAATCGGCACCGGGTAGGCGTGCGATGTCGTCAACGTGATCCCGCTGATGATGAACAGCATGCCGAGCGTGGTGACGAACGACGGAACGTGGAGCTTGACGGTGATGAGGCCGTTGACGAGACCGACGCAGCCGGAGAGCACCAGCGCAAGAATGATGGCCGGAATGACGGGTACGGAGTAGAAGTCGACCGCGTAGTGCATGAGGAAGGGCGCGAGCGTGTACACGTGGCCCACCGAGAGGTCGATCTCACCGTTGACGAGCAACAGCACCTGGCCGACCGCGATGATCGCCGTCGCCGCGACGTACTGCGACACGTTGATCAGATTGTCCTCGGTGAGGAATATCCCGGTCGCTGCCTGGAAATACACCACGAGGACGATGGCGACCGCGATGATGCTCGCCTCACGCCAGCGCAGGAACGCTTCACCGACCGAACGCAGGGGCGTTGGTCGTGGGCCGGTCCCCGTCCCCGTCGGGCCGGAGGCGGAGGCAGGTTCAGGCGTACCGGAGGGTTCTGCCGATGTCTGCGTCACCGATGCTCACCCGTGGGCGATCGGGCCGGACCGCTTGATGAGTTGCTGTTTGGTGTCGGATCCTTCGTACCTCGTCTTGGTGGTGAGGTAGGGCTTCACGTTGTCCTTGGTGACGAACAGCAGCCCGGTGTTGGTCTCCGGAGGCGCGACGAGTCCACCGGAGAGTTTGTAGAGATAGAGCGAGAGCACCGGCAGAAAGCCTTGCAGATAAGGCTGCTGGTCGATGGTGAAGTCGAGGTTGCCGGCCTCGATCGCATCCAGGGTGCCCGGGACGAGGTCGAACCCGCCGGCGGCGACACCCTTGTCCTTGAGCTTGTACTTCGCCATCACCTTGCCGACCGCCTCGGTCGAACCGGCGTCGACGGCGAACATCCCCTTGAGGTCGGGATGCCCCTGAGCGTAGGCGTCGATGGTGCTCAGCTCCTGCGGAAGCTCTGCGCCACTCGCCACCTGGTCGAACGCGATTCCCTTTCCCGCTTGGTCGATCGCCTGCTTGGCGCCGTCGATGCGCGGCTGGATGTTGAGCTGGCCAGGCGTGGCGATGAAGCCGACCACGTCACCGTCGGAGACGAGCTCGGCGATCCGCTCACCGAGCTGTACACCGGAAGTGAACAGGTCCTGACCGATGTAGGCCAGCCGGTTGGTGCCCGGGTCCTCGGCCGATCCGTCGGCGTTGTAGGACACCACGGGAATGCCGGCGTCGAGGGCCTTGTCGACCGGCCCGGCAAAGGCATTGACGTCGACCACCGAGACCGCGATCCCGTCGGCCTTCGCGGAGATGGCGGCGTTGGTGGCATTGACCATCTCGCCCACGACGGACGTCTTCGAGCCCGTCCACTGGTAGTCGCAACCCAGCAGGGCGCACGCGTCGGCGGCACCGTACTGCGTGGGAACGAAGAAGGGATTGGTGGTCACGTGGTTGACGAAGACGAACTTCCACTTCGGAGTCGCCGGGAAGTCGCCGGCTCCGGCGGCACCGGCCTGGCCCTTGTTGTCCGGGCCGCACGCCGCGAGGAGTGCCGATGCGGCGAGGGACGCACTCACGAGTCCGCCACCGGTGAGGAGACGGCGGCGCGTGGCCGACGGCAGATCGAGGGTATCGACTGCTTCTTCGACGCGGAAGTCAACCTTCTTCGTGCTCATGAGCGGGCTCCTCGCCGGGCACCTTCGCGACAACGACGAATGGGCGGCCAGGCCGGCGATGGTTCGTGGTCACCGCTGTGCCCACGACGGTGCTCAGAGCTCGTGCCCTCGTCCGCCCCCGGACGGTGTTGCTGGTCTGACGGTGTTGCTGGGCCTGAAAACTTTGGACATTTGGGACGCTGAAGCTTGCCTGGACGTTAGAGCGCCGCCAGGAACGCTGTCAATGCCACGAGAGTTTCGCCCGCGCCGCCGTACGCCGGCCTCGCTGCGAACAGACCTGACCGCACTTCCGCGCACTAAAGTGGCGGCCATGTCGTCATCGCCGTTCCAGCTCGTCTGTGAGATCGAGCCGCCGACCCGGCCGGACCTCGCCCGGGTGCGTACGCAGATCGAGGTCCTGTCGCGGCACGCCGACGCCTTTCTCGCACCCGACAACCACATCGGCCGGGCTACGGTCTCGAGCATCGCGGTCGCGCACGAGATCGAGCGGGTGGGCGCACCCGGGATCGCGTGCCTGAACTCCCGCGACCGGAACCTGCTCGGGTTCCGTCGCGACCTGCTGACGGCCGCCGCCTACGGTGTGCGGCGGATGGTCTTCGTCTACGGCGACAAACCCACGTCGGGCAACCGGACGAGTGACCTCACCGTGCGCGCGATGATCGAGGAGGTGCGCCGGATCCGCGACGAGCCCGCGTTCGACGGCGTTCCGCCGTTCGAGGTCGGCGTCGCCGCCCAGCCGGGCCGGCCGCTCCCGAGGTGGAAGCACGCGGCGGACTTCGTCTTCACCCAGGTGTCGTTCTCCGTCCCGGACCTGCTGCGGTGGCGGGAGGCGCAGTCGTACGCCGGGCCGGTCTACGCCGGCGTACTGGTCCTCGCCAGCGAACCCATGGCCCACCGGCTCCGCGCCTCCATCCCGGACATCGACATCCCCGACGACGTGATCGAACGCCTCCGCACGGACAAGGGGTTCGGCGTCGAGGTCGCGTGCGAACAGCTCCAGCAGATTCGCGAGACCGGCGCGTTCGACGGCGTACACCTGGTAAGTGGGGTGCGCTTCCGGCAGGTCGCCGACCTGCTCGACCGCCACGCGGCGGACGGATAACACGCGAGGCGCGATGAAGATCGCCGCGTGAGTGCGGAATTCTTCCCGGCTCCTTGGCGAAATCACAGCTGACTCTCAGGAACGCAGGTAAGGCTTCCGGCGTGTCCGGTAACCGTCAGGACGGCTCGCCCAGAGTGCTCGTGGTGGACGACGAGCCCAACATTCTCGAGTTGCTGTCGGCCGCGCTGAGGTTCACCGGATTCGAGGTCCACACCGCTGATCGCGGGTCGACCGCCCTCGAACGCGTCGTCGATGTGAACCCGCACATCGTCGTCCTCGATGTCACCCTGCCCGACGTCGACGGGTTCGACCTCGCCCGGAAGCTCCGCGCCGACAACGACCGGCTTCCGGTGCTGTTCCTGACCGCCCGCGACGCTGTCGAGGACCGGATTGCCGGGCTCACGGCCGGAGGTGACGACTACGTCACCAAGCCGTTCAGTCTGGACGAACTGGTGCTACGGCTTCGCGCCATCTTGCGTCGTACGACCGAGATGGCTGACCCTCAGGACTCCACCATGCTGACTTACGCCGACATCGAAATCGACGAAAGTGCACACGAGGTACGCCGCAGCGGCGAACTGGTGCGGCTTTCCCCGACCGAGTTCAACCTGCTGCGCTACCTGCTGATCAATGCCGAGAAGGTGGTCAGCAAGTCACAGATCCTCGACCGGGTGTGGAACTACCAGTTCGGCGGCG
>JBOHED010000340.1:0-1847 GCA_050700915.1 Actinopolymorphaceae bacterium
GCCGTACCGATCTGGTCGACGACCGCCTCCGGTCCCGCCTCGACCGGCGTGGGAAAGGAATGGCGGTACCGGACCGCACGCTGGAAGTCGACGAGTGCGCCCTTCATCGTCGTACCACCGACGTCGAGCGCGACCACGCACGCCTCCGGCCCATCGGCGCCAGAAGGCGAGGCCAACCCTCCGGACACCTCAGACACGTCGGACACCTCGGGTCGGGCCTCGGTCACGACTGGCCGGCTCCGCTGGCGGGCGACAGGACGACGGAGAAGCTGAGGTTGCGCGGGCGGTCGGGGTCGAGCGACTTGGCGGTGCCGATGTCGACGGCGAGGCGCTGGATCCGGATCAGTTCGGCGAGCGGGTCACGGGAAGGTTCGCTCACGACGAGGGCGCCGAGCTGGCGGATCTCCTCGACGAGGCCGGTGGGCGGAGTGCCCAGGAACCACACGGCGGATGTCGCGTCGGTGATACTTATCGGCCCGTGCCGGTATTCCATGGCGGGGTAGGCCTCGGTCCACGACAGGGACGCCTCGCGCATCTTCAGCGCCGCCTCGTTGGCGAGTCCGATGGTCCAGCCGGTGCCGAGGAAGGTGAACTGTCGGCGCTCGACGGCGCCGGCCGGGAGCGGGGCCGCGACGGTGGTCTCCGCGTCGGCGATCGCCCCCTCGAGGTCGGCGCCGAGGTGGGCGCGCAGCAGAGCCAGCGCCGACGTCGCGAAGCGGGTCTGCACGACGGCGCGTTCCTCGGCGAAGTTCAGGACGACGGTCTCGTCGGCGAGGTCGACCATCGGCGCCACCGGATCGGCGGTGAGCGCCACGGTGGGGACGTGGCCGCGGAGCCTCGACAACTGACCGAGAACCTCCGTCGTGGTGCCCGACCGGGACAACGCGACCACCCGGTCGTAGCGGCGCCCCTGGGGAAACTCGGTGGCGGCGTACGCATCGGTCTCGCCATGCCCGACGGCCTCACGCAGAGCGGCGTACGCCTGGCCGATGAACCACGAGGTGCCACACCCGAGGACCGCGACCCGCTCACCTGGACGGGGAAGCATGGACCCGGCCTTGTCGGCGAGCATCACGGCTTGGCGCCAGCATTCTGGCTGACTGGCGATCTCGTCGGTCACGAACGGCATGGAGCACCCCATAGCTCGAGAATTTCGGCTCGCCTGAGCATAGGGCATCTCCCGCGCGTTTGTGCACGATAGGGCCGATAAGCGATCAGTGTTGTGCAGCTTTGTTGCGGAGTGTAGATGATCCCGCGTCGGTGACACTGTCAGTGGCCGGTAAATGTCAGACTTTGCCCGGACGAAAGATTCGACACGAGATTCGAAACGGGGGCAGGGCGTGTCGAGGCCAGGAAGCGGGGGCGATGTGCTGCTTCGCGGGGAACCGCGCGTTTCGGGTCGCTGGGCAGAAACTATTTTGCAGCTTCCTGCGTACCCACGGACAGCTCTGGGCACCTTATGATCGGTTCCCCGGTAATACGCGCAGTTTCAGGCATGGGCGGTGACCATGAACCGTTATGAACGGTTGAACGCGATTCTCGAACTGGTCGCCGAACGCAGTCAGATCGACGTCGAAACCCTCGCCGAGGAACTCGACGTCTCGACGGCGACCATTCGCCGCGACCTCGACCACCTGGCGCAGCAACAGTTCCTGACCCGAACCCGCGGCGGCGCGGTCGCGCACAGCGTCGCCTACGACCTCCCCCTGCGGTACAAGACCGCCCGCCTGGTCAGCGAGAAACTACGGATCGGCAAGGCCGCCGCCGACCTGGTGACCGCCGGCATGGTGATCGGGATCAACGGCGGCACGACCGCGACCGAGGTGGCGCGCGCCATCGCGACCCGC
>JBOHED010000341.1:0-7439 GCA_050700915.1 Actinopolymorphaceae bacterium
AACAGCTCTTCGGCACTCGCGAACCCTGACAGCCCCGAGTCCAGCGCTGGCACCAGGGTCGCGCGCTAAGCTCGACGCCTAAGAAAACACGCCTCGTGTTGCGTCGACAGCTAGATTCCGCCCCCCCGCTCACCGAGAATCTTTCCGGACGGGGTATGCGAGACTCCGCCGGTCACGGCGCTGCCGCTCGGCCTCGCCTCGCGAGGGGGGGTGTTCGGCGTGGGTTCCTCGGCTACCGGACACCAGCAAGCTTGGCCGATTGCCGAATAGCCCTCTCTATACAAATCAAGGCGCCGCTGGCGCAGCGCTCGCCGGCCGCCCTTGCGGGCGGCCCTCGTTGGTGGGCCGTCCTCGGACGGCCGGCGTCGGGCGAGAATCCTGAACTCACGAAGACCTCAGGGGCTTCCCCCCCGAACCCCCCAGACCTCACTCCGGGAGGGGGAGCGCCGGCTTCTCTCCCGTCGGGCGGCCACCGCAAGCGGCGTACCCGAAACCTGCGCAGGGTCGCCATACCAAGCCTGCGGTCGACGGGTCGAGTCTGGCGACCCTGCGCAGAACCCCGGAACAGCTCATCGCCGCGGGCACGGTCGCGGACCCGGCGCACCACCAGCCTTGCGGTGACCGGGCCTTTGGTGGAGGCGAACGCAGTGAACTCGACTTCGGCGACCTCGGCGTCGGAGATCAACTCGCCGGTGTCGGGATCGACCACCGCCCCCGGGTAGTGCACCGACCTCCAGGCGTCGTCAGCAATGGAGGCGATCGCTCGGTTCACCGCCTGATTCTTGGTAAGCACGACTGAAGTGCCTTCTCGGCTCGGCAGAAATCAGGACGTCAGCACTCCCGATTCTCCTTGCCCAGAAGGCATCTGCAACGACTCGCCGCAGGACCAACGCCAGTCAGCTACGGCTCCACGGATCGGTCTAAGTCAACGTCTAACCTGCCTGATGTGCCGCGTATTGAGCTGACTACCTATGTTCCGGCGGGTCCAGAGCTGGTGTTCGCTGCCTGCCTTGGCGTCGGCATGCACGTGCAGTCGATGGGAGGTGGCGAGCGGGCGGTCGCTGGTGTGACGACTGGAGGTCTGGAACCGGCGAGACTGTGACGAGGCAGGCTCGTTACTTCGGCATCACGTGGCGCATGATGGTTCAGGTCGTCGAGTACGACCCTCCGCATCGGTTCGTGGACGTTCAGGTCACTGGGCCGTTTCGGTGGTGGCGGCACGAGCACTACTTCACGGCTGGACCGATCGACCCCGTTCGAACTGTCATGCGCGACGTGGTTGACTTCGAGGTGCCGGCAGGAGTTGTTGGATCCGTCGTGGCAGCCATGATCCTGCGCCCCTACCTGCAGCGGCTGATCGCCCGCAGGAACGGGTTTCTTGTTGATCATCTCGGCCAATGACGTAGCGATCGCACAGCGATGCACCCCACCGGTGCCCGAGGATGGCGCACCCTCGCGCCGCCCGCAGGGCATGCCTGGGCAGTAAACAGCCCCCGCTCAACTAATCCGAGCGGCCGGTAGTAGCCGCGTCAGCATCATCGAGTTTGGCCAGCTCTGCGAGTGGGTGGCGTAGAAGCGGACGCCTTTTCGTGGTGGGTGGGTCAGATGCGTGCCAGCGCCACCTTGTCGATGTGGCGCATGGTCGGCAGCAGGCCATCCTCCAGTCTGGCGAGTCGACCCGGCGCCGACTCGCTCCTTCGCCTTGCGCCAACAACGGGAAGCGAGCTCCCCGCTTCCGGCAGCGTCAGGAAGACGTCGGCTCGCGCAGGAGTATCGCTTGGACACTTGCCGATCTCGCGGAGCGCGACCGCCCGAGCCGCCACGACATGTTCGCCGCCTTGACGATGCGGCTCGGCCACGAACCCATTCAGAGCAGTCGGAGGGCGGGATGAACGGAATGAGCGAACCGTGCGGAGCGGCCGGGATCGCCGGGACGAGTGGGTCGACGGGGACGAGTGAGTCTGGGACGGACGGGATAGCGGGAGTGGGCGCGGACCGGGTGAGGGGTGAGCGCTCGATCCGTGCCGTGTCCGACGACGAACGCCTTGCATGGGCGGCCCTGACCAGGCTTGGCGAGCCGGGAGATCTCGCACTCGCGCGATACGTCGCGGAGCACGGCGCAGAGCTGACGGTGCGGGCGATCGAGGCCGGGCACTTTCCCGGACGAACGCTCGGCGACTATCAGACGAGACTGGCGACGGGTTCAGCCGCGCGCGACCTCGACGCCGCCGCCCGGATCGGTGCGCGGCTCGTGTGTCCAGGCGAGAGCGAGTGGCCCGAAGCCCTCGACGTGCTGAACACAGCGGGGGCGATCGAGCGGCGCGGCGGGCCACCACTGGCGCTGTGGGTACGCGGCAAGGCCGACCTGAGACTCGTCACCGCACGGTCGTGCGCGGTGGTGGGAGCACGCGCCGCCAGTGAGTACGGCCAGTACATCTCCGCCGAGTTGGGGGCCGGCCTCGCCGACCGCGGCATCGCCGTCGTCTCAGGTGCGGCGTTCGGTATCGACGCGGCTGCCCACCGCGGCGCGCTGGCCGCGGGCGGTGTGACCCTGGCGGTGCTCGCCTCGGGAGTCGACGTCGCCTACCCCCGCGCGCACCAACAACTGCTGCACTGGATCGCCGAAGACGGGCTCGTCGTCAGCGAGGTGCCGCCCGGATCGACGCCACGCAGGCCGCGTTTCCTGATTCGTAACAGGCTCATCGCCGGCCTCACGCTGGGCACCCTGGTCGTGGAGGCGGCGTTGCGCAGCGGCGCCCTCAACACCGCGGCGTGGGCGGAGCGCTGCCATCGAGAGGTCATGGGGGTGCCCGGCCCGGTGACCTCGACCACCTCCGCAGGCGTGCACCGGCTGGTTCGCGACGGCATCGCGACCCTGGTCACCGACGCTGACGAGGTTGCCGAGCAGATCAGCCGGATGGGTGAGTGCCTCGCACCGGCCAAGCTCGGCGAACGGCGTCCTCGCGACGAGCTCGACACCCGGTCGCGGCAGGTTCTCGAAGCGGTACCCGTCATCCGTGCCGGCGGCGTCGCGGGGATCGCGTCCGCGGCCGGCATTCCGCCCGACGAGGTCCTCGGCACACTGGGTGAGCTGCTGCTGGTCGGATACGTCGAGCGTCAGGGAAACGGCTGGCGGCTATCCGCACGAGAGCGTGCCGGTCGCCGGCATCCGACCACCGCCGGTCGGGACAGTATCTGATGGCGGCATCTGATGGCGGCCGTCCCAGAACGGGTCACCGGACGGGTGGTGGCTTGCGTTCCGCGGTGCGATGGGCCACCGTCGGCATGTGGCCGCCGACAACGTGAATGCCCATGCTGGACAGGTGGATGTCGGTGAGGCGCGACCTGCCGCTCGGCTGTCGGTCGCCAGCCAATCCCTCCTTGTCGAGTTCGAGCGCCACCTGTCGGCGGAGCGCGGGTCGTCACGGCACACGATCCGGGCGTACCTCGGCGACGTCCAGAGCCTTCTCGAGTACCTGACGATCCCTGAATCGTCTGCCGACGGTTCGACGTCAGCCGGCGCGGAGTCTGCCGCGGCGGCCGGTCCGAGATCGCCGGCCGGTCCGAGGTCGCCGGCTGGTTCGAGGTCGCCCGCTGGTTCGAGATCGCCGGCTGGTTCGAGATCGCCGGCTGTGCCTGAGCTCGAGGGCCTCGGCGTTCAGGAACTGCGTGGCTGGCTTGCCGAGATGCAGGCGTCTGGGCGTGCCCGCACCACCCTCGCCCGTCGAGCGGCGGCGATCCGCACGTTCACCGCCTGGGCGCACCGGCGTGGCGCCCTGGACACGGATCCTGGCGTACTCCTCGGGACGCCGAAGCCACACCGGAAGCTCCCGGGCGTACTCCGCCGGGACGAGGCGATGCGCCTGCTCGAGATCGCCGCCATCGCCAGCGACGACGGAAGCCCGGTCGGTGGCCGGGACCGCGCCATCCTGGAGCTGCTGTACGCCACCGGCGTGCGGGTCGGCGAGCTCGTAGCCCTCGACGTCGACGACATCGATCACGGAAGGCGGGTCGTCCGGGTCCTGGGCAAGGGCGACAAGGAGCGGTCTGTCCCCTATGGCGTGCCCGCGGCGACCGCGCTCGCCGACTACCTCAAGGAGGGCCGGCCGGCGCTGGTTCGACCGGGTAGCGGCGCCGCCTTGTTCCTGGGTGTCCGGGGCGGCCGAATGGATCAGCGAGCGGTACGCAGGCTCGTTCACCAGCGGCTCGCCGACGTGCCCGACGCGCCGGACCTCGGCCCGCACGGGCTCCGGCACACGGCCGCCACGCACGTGCTCGAAGGCGGCGCGGACCTGCGGAGCGTGCAGGAGCTGCTTGGTCACGCCTCGCTCGCCACCACCCAGATCTACACACACGTCTCGGCCGAACGACTGCGCCAGGTCTACTCTCAGGCGCACCCCCGAGCCTGACGCCCGCGCGAGACCGGCGTGTTCCAGGATCGTGGGGAGGAACGATCCGCGGGGTACGCCAGGCCCGGCGATCGGCCGCCACAGCAGGCGTTGGCTGGGCTGCGACGGTGGGTGGTGGCTGCCCGCGACGGCGGGCGTTGGCTGGGCTGCGACGGCGGGTGGTGGCTGGCCGGGAGGGAATCGGGTGGCAGAATCGCGCCGCGTGACACCTGGCCGCGTGACACCTGGTAGGGCAGCCGAGGATACGAACCCGCTGTGGGGCCGCGACTGGCCGGCCGTGCGGGACTCGTGGAGTCTCGACCAGCGCCGAGCCCATCTCAACCACGGCTCGTTCGGCGCCGTGCCGCGACCCGTCCGCGAGGCGCAGACGCGCTGGCGCGACCTCATCGACGCCAACCCGATGGGTTACTACCGGACGATGCGTACGGCGGCGATCGTTTCCGCACGCGATGCGGGCGCGAGGTTTCTCCGGACTTCGCCCGACGCGGTGGCTCTTGTCGCCAACGCAACGGCAGGGGTGAGCACGGTCCTGGCTGGGCTCGGCCTCCGCGCCGGTGACGAGATCGTCCTCACTGACCACGCGTACGGCGCTGTCGCACTCGCCGCCAGAAGGTTCACACGGGCGGCCGGTGCCACGGTCAAGACCGTCAGGATCGCCTTGACGGCGACCGATGACGAGGTGGTGCAACGGCTCGGCGAGGCGATCGGTCCGCGGACCCGCCTCGTGCTGGTCGATCAGGTGACCTCTCCCACGGCGCGCAGCTTCCCGGTCCGGGACGTCGCCGAAGTGGCGCGGTCGCACGACGTGCCGACACTCGTCGACGGGGCTCATGCCCTCGGCATGCTGGACCTCCAACTGGACTCGCTCGGAGCTGACTTCTGGGTCGGCAACTTTCACAAGTGGGCGTTCGCGGCCCGCAGCGTCGCCGCCCTCTGGGTCGCGCCACGGTGGCGTGAGTCGATCAGGCCTCTCGTCGTCTCGTGGAACGACGAGCAGGGATATCCAGCCTCCTTCGACCAGCAGGGCACTGCCGACGACACGGCTTGGCTCTCACTGCCTGACGCCGTGCGGTTCTACGACGACCTCGGAGTCGATCGCGTTCGCCGGCACAACCGGGCTCTGGTGGCCTATGCCCAGGAGACGGTTGCCGCCGCACTCGGCGTATCGCTGGGCGACGTGTCCAACGACCCGGGCATGTCCATGCGGCTGGTGCCGCTGCCGCCCGGCGTTGCGACGAACGAGCAGGAGGCCGCAGGGTTGTACGCCCGGATCGCCGACCGGCTCGACGCCGAGGTGGCCGTGATCAGTTGGTCCGGCCGCGGGTGGATCCGGCTGTCCGCGCAGGCGTACAACGCACCCACGGAGTACGACCGGCTCGCCCGTGGGTTGTTGTCCGACCTTCTCCGCTGACCACGCGCCGGCGAACTCGGCCGAGCGGCTGGCGGCACCTGTCGCACACCGCGCCAAGCGTCGAGAGATGCGGCGCTATGCGGCATCACGCAGCCGTTGTCGTACGTGGGCGAGGTCGATGACGCTGCCATTGCGCGCAGCGCCAGGAGTCCCTCGCCCGCCCGATGCGGGGGGCCAGTTCAGCGGTGGGACTGGCGGTGTCGGCCCACCCCCGCGGGACAGTCGGCTCAGGCGTACGACCACGCCCGCGGCGATGGCGCCAGCCAGCGCACCGGCCGCCGGTGGCGCGAAGGTGCTGACTGCGGCGGACACGGTGCGTTCGGACGCACCGACAGGCGGGTATGCGGATTCCCCTGCGTCATCCTGGTCGCCCGTGGTGATGTCCGACCCGGCGGCCTGCCCGGCACGTGTCGAGGCCGATGCCTGCTTCCCGGCGGACGGATGGTGGGCGGCATCCTGCCTCGGTTCTCCGGTCGCCGAGCCTGGTCCACCCACCGCACGTGGAGCCTCGGAACCAGCCAGGGGCAGGAGCCGAGGCTTGGACGGCAGAAGCAGCGTGAGTGGGTTCACGTACTGCCCACCCCGGATGGCACCCCAGTGCAGGCAGACACCGGGCGCACAGTGGCTCTGGCCTCTGGTCAGGGCGCCCAGGACGGTTCCGACTGACACCCGGGCGCCGACCTGGACGGCCGCGGCGACCGGCTCGTACGTGGTGCGCAGGGAGCCGTGGGATACGGCCACCACACCGCGTCCGGCGAGTAGCCCGGCGTAGGTGACCACGCCTGCGCCCGCCGCGCGAACCTGCTGGTCCTCCGCTCCCAGCAGATCCACGCCACGGTGCCCGGCGCCCCATCTCGAGTCGGGTCGGTCGAACGCACCTACCACCTCGGGTCGTGGCGACAGGGGCCAGGTCCAGGTTGGCGCGGCTCGGGCCGAGGCCAGCGGGAGACATGTGGCGGCGAAGACGACGAGGAGCACCACGCCGGTGCGATGACGCCGTCGGTGCCGCTTCCAGGTAATGGTCATGCACTGATCGTCGGGCCTCGGAGCATGGGCGGACGGCTGGGTGGGAAAGCCTGTGGATGACGACGCCGATTCGACTCCTGTGGACAAAATGTGCTGACCAAGAGCGTGGCAGGAAGCGGCCGGTCGATCGAGTACAATTCACCGGGCATTTCCGTCGAGCCTCCCACCCTGCCCTCTGCCACCATGCGACACCAGGCAGACACACAGGGTGTGTGGTCGGCGGGATCAACACCCACCAGCACGACCAGCACCACAATTCGCACGCTCGCTCGCCGCTTCCCCAGCGAGGCGGGCACACCTCTCGGTCCCCGCGGGTCGACTGCATCCAACGGGCTTGGTGTGCGCGAGCGTCAGGGGCCCGGACCACCCGGTCACGGGCCAAGGAACCGAGAGCGCGTCCACCGAGGGCGCGGAGGAGGCACACGGCGATGGCCGTTGTCACGATGAGACAGCTGCTCGAGAGCGGCGTACATTTCGGACACCAGACCCGACGCTGGAACCCGAAGATGAAGCGCTACATCTTCACCGAGCGCAACGGCATCTACATCATCGACCTGCAGCAGTCCCTGTCCTACATCGACCGTGCGTACCAG
>JBOHED010000342.1:0-2192 GCA_050700915.1 Actinopolymorphaceae bacterium
CGTACGGAAGAGATGGGCGTTGACGGCGCGGGCTTCGGGCGCGAGTTCGGGAACTTCGACGACCTCGACGCCGGCCGCGCGCAGGTCCCGGACGCCGTGGCAGTCGACGAAGACGTCCGGCTCGCGCCATGCGATCACCACCCGCGGGATACCTGCCGCGACGACGATCTCGGCGCAGGGGCGTGGCCGGGAGGCCCTTGTGCTGCACGGTTCCAGCGTCGAGTAGAGCGTGGCGGTCCGCAGCCTGGGATCGTCGTGGGCGACCTTGGCGAGCGCCGACTCTTCGGCATGGTCGCGCGGATCGGCTTCGCGCGAGTAGCCGCGGGAGATCTCGTGCCCCTCGGCGTCGACGAGGATGGCGCCGACCGCGTACGCCGACGACGACACCGGGCACCGCCGGGACTCCTCGATCGCCTCGGCCAGCCAGTAGTGGTCGGCCGCGAGCAGGTAGCGCAGGTAGCCGAGCTCACCGATCCGGCGTACGTCGGCGAGACGCATCGCACGGCCCGGGTGGTGCGGGAACGCGCCCGGACGTACGAATCTTGGCGCCGCCTCATCGCCCACGAAGAACGGCGCGACCACCAGGTGCAGTTCGTCGACGAGCCCCGCCGTGAGGAACGCCGTGTGGACGCGGCCGCCGCCTTCGACCAGCAACCTTCGTACGCCGCGCCGCCGCAGGTCCGCCAGGACGACCTCGAGGTCGAGCGGACCAGCCGCAGCCACCACGGTCGCCACGTCACCGAGCCGCTCTCGCGCTGTACCCGCCGAACCGCCACCCGCGTAGACGATCTTGTCGCTCTCCCCCGCCGCAAAGAACCTCGCCCCCGGATCCAGGTCCCCACTCGCCGTGAGCGTCACCTTCGCCGGATCGGCGGGACGGCCGGACGCAAGGCGCGCTTGACGGCGTAGGTCTGAACGCACCGACAGGCGCGGGTCATCCCGGCGAATCGTCTCCGCACCCACCAGGATCGCGTCACACCCGGACCGCACCTCGTCGACCCGATCGAAGTCGGCGTCGTTGGACAGCAACAGCCGCTCAGGGCTCGTGTCGTCGAGGTAGCCGTCGACCGACATCGCCGCACTGGCCAGGACGTACGGGCGTGGGGCCATGCCGGCGCTCAGGTCGGGAGCACCGGCATGTCGTGGTATCGGCAGATCCCGCCGAACTCCTCCGGGTCGAGGCTCGCTCCACCGACGAGGCAACCGTCGACATCGGGTTGCGCCATGATCCCGGCAACGTTTGCCGCCTTCACCGACCCGCCGTAGAGCACCCGCATCCCGCCCGCGACCGCCGCGTCGTAACGAAGACCAACGGTCTCCCGGATCGCCGCGCACACCTCCTGCGCGTCGTCCGGCGTCGCGACCTCGCCGGTGCCGATCGCCCAGACGGGTTCGTACGCGATGACGATCTCACCCGTCTGGTCGGGTTTCACACCGTCAAGGGCGGCTTGCACCTGGTCGACGGTGTGCTCGACCTGTCTGCCCTCCTTGCGTACGTCCAGACCTTCACCCACACACAGGATCGGACGCAGGCCGTGCTTCAGCGCGGCGTGCACCTTGAGATTGACGAGCGCGTCGTCCTCGCGGTGATGCTGGCGGCGTTCGGAGTGGCCGACCGTGACGTAGGTGCAGCCAAGCTTGGCGAGCATTCCGCCGGAGATGTCGCCGGTGTAGGCGCCACCGTCATGCTGGCTGAGGTCCTGACCGCCGTACTGAAGGTGGAGCCGGTCACCGTCGACCAGCGTCTGCACCGATCTGAGGTCGGTGAACGGCGGGAGCACCACGACCTCGACGGCGCCGAAGTCGTGCTTCTTGTCCTGCAGGATCCAGGTGAGCTTCTGGACCAGGTGCACGGCCTCGCGATGATCGAGGTTCATCTTCCAGTTACCGGCCATCAGCATCGTGCGGGCGCCACCCGACTGCTTCGTCACTCGTCCTCCAGCACGGCAAGTCCCGGAAGGGTCTTGCCCTCAAGGTATTCCAGGCTCGCTCCGCCACCGGTCGAGATGTGCCCGAACGCGTCTTCGGCGAATCCGAGCGCGCGCACAGCGGCGGCCGAGTCACCGCCACCGACGACCGACAGTCCGTCGACCTCGGTGAGAGCTTCGGCCACGGCACGGGTCCCGTTCGCGAACGCCTCGATCTCCGCGACACCCATCGGACCGTTCCAGAACACGGTGTGGGCGCCGCGC
>JBOHED010000343.1:0-6342 GCA_050700915.1 Actinopolymorphaceae bacterium
GGCCGGGTCATGGGCGTGCGCTACCGCACCGCCGACGGTGCGCACGCCGAGGCTCGCGCCGAGCTCACGGTGGCCGCCGACGGTCGGGACTCGACCGTGCGGGCGGCGGCCGGGCTGCATCCCTTGGACAACTCGGCCCCTCTGGACGTGTGGTGGTTCCGGATCTCGCGCCGTCCGGACGATCCGGAAGGGCTTTCGGTACGCATCGGAGCCGGCGAATTCGTGGTCCTGCTCAACCGCGTCACCTACTGGCAGGTCGGTTACCTGATTCTCAAGGGCACCCAGGACCAGGTTCGCGGCCGCGGGCTGGAGGCGTTCCGGCGGTCGTTGGCGGGTCTCGTGCCCGAGGTCGCCGACCGGGTGGGCGAGGTCACCGACTGGGAGGAGGTGAAGACGCTCTCGATCCGGTCCAACCGGCTGACCCGGTGGTACCGCCCCGGACTGCTCTGCATCGGCGACGCCGCGCACGCCATGACACCGGTCGCCGGCGTCGGGATCAACCTCGCCGTCCAGGACGCCGTGGTGGCCGCGAACGTCCTGGCCGCGCCGCTACGGTACGGGCGGGTCACCGAACGCCAGCTTCGTTCGGTCCAGCGCCGGCGCGCCATGCCGGTCAGGATCATCCAGGCGTTCCAGTCCGCGATCCAGGACCGGCTCCAGACCCCGGTCCTGCGCGGGGAGACCGCCGCGTCCCACGGGGAGGTCGTGGGGCTGCCGCGGGCACTCGCGCTGGTCGGGCAGATTCCGCTGCTACGCCGGATCCCCGTCCGGCTGATCGGCAAGGGAGTGTGCAGAGTACGCCTCAGCCGGCGACTCGAAGCGTTGACGACGCCCTTGCCCGACTCGCAGACGTCGCGGTGACGGCCAGGATGTCCACGGCGATCAGGTGCCGACGACGGCCAGGACGCCGGCGACGATGAGTCCACCGGCGACGACCAGGCCGGCGAAGGCGAACCCGGCAATCGCCCACCAGTTCCGTGGCTTCGGCGCACGCCGCTTGGCATGAGCACCCATGAGCATGTCTCCGTAGCGAAGGTGAACAGGACCTACGGTGGACAAGCCTGGTCGCCGCGGTGTGGTGGTCGCATGAGTCGGCGTACTCGGATCGCCGCGTGAGTACGCCGACCGGCTACGCACCGTGCACATGCAGTCCGCCAGCACCTCGCCGGGCCGCGGTTCATGATCAAGCGTCACGTACGGTCGTTTCTCGGCTCCGGATTCAGCCATTCGTGACGCATGATCACGGCCAGGGGGAGCAGGCCGCGATGTCGGCGCTCAGGCGCGGGAGCGCCAGAGCAGCCACACGAAGTACGGCGTACCGATCAGCGCGGTGAGCAACCCGGCCGGTATCTGCGCGGGGGCGATCACGAACCGCCCGATCGTGTCGGCGAGGCTGACCAGCAGCGCGCCGAGCACCGCCGCGACCGGGATCACCCGGGCGTGCCGGCCACCGACCAGTGCCCGGGCGGCGTGGGGCGCGACGAGCCCCACGAAGCCCACGACACCGACGGCCGACACCGCGGTCGAGGTGAGGATGGCCGAGCCGGCGAGAGCGATCAGCCGGGTACGTTCCAGCCGTACGCCGAGAACCCTGGGTGTGTCGTCGTCGAGGGCCATCAGGTCCAGCTCCCTGCGTAGGACACACACCAACGGCGTCAGGACCACCAGCGCGATGACGAGGGGCAGCACCTGCGGGAAGGTTCGCCCGTAGGTCGAACCGGACAGCCAGATCAGCGCCTTCGACGTGTTCCACGGATCGGTCGCGACGATGATGAACGTGGTGAGCGCGGCGAAGCCGGCGGAGACGCCTACGCCGATGAGGACGAGCCGGTCGGAGTTCAGCCCGGTGCGCCAGGCCAGCGCGTAGACGAGAGCGAACGCCACCACCGCTCCCGCACCCGCGGCCGCCGACATCAGCCAGATGCCGGCCAGCGGCGCGACGGTCAGCAGGGTCACGGCGCCCACGCCGGCACCGGCCGTGATGCCGAGGATGCCGGGTTCGGCGAGGGGGTTGCGGCAGACACCCTGGACGGTCACGCCCGCGATCGCCAGGGCGACACCGGCCAGCGCGGCCGCGGCGACTCTGGGAAGCCGGGTGTCGAGGACGAAGCTGGTCTTCGGACCGGCCACGCCGGCGAGCCAGTTGGCGATGTCGCCGGTGAGGAGCAGCGTGTCGCCGAGCAGCGCACCGGCCACGATGGCGCCGACCGCAGCGGCCAGGCCGGTGCCCAACACCACCCAGAACCGCACCCGACTGCGTCCTGCCTTCGTCCGCGCGGCCGGTGGCTGCCTGGTCGGCCCGGAGTCGCGGTGCCGGCGGGCCAGTCCGACGAGCACCGCGGCGCCGACCATGCTGGTGACGACACCGGTCGGGATGTCGACGCCGCCCTGCCCGCCCATGAACATCCGCAGCGTGACGTCGGCGCCGATGACGATGACCGCCCCCGCGACACCGGCCAGCGGAAGGAGCACGCGGTGGCGCAGGATGCCCGGCACGAGCGGAGCCGCCAGCCGGACGATCGCCGGCGCGCACAGGCCGACGAAGCCGATCGGGCCCGCCACCGTCACGGCGGCCGCCGTCAGCAGGACGGCCAGGACGGTCACCATGAGGCGGGTCCGTCGTACGCCGACCCCGAGCACCGAGGCGGCGTCGTCGCCCAGCGAGAGGATGTCGAGTCGGTGCCCGAGCACCAGTAGCCCGGCGACACCGGCCAGCAGGACCGGCGCCATCTGCGTACTCGCGTTCAGGTCCGCCTGGATCAACGACCCGCTGCCCCAGGCGAAGAGCCCCTTCGTCTCCTCCTCGAACAACAACAGCAGCAGCATGGTGAGCGACGCCAGCGCCAACGCCGTCGCCGAACCCGCCAGGATCAGACGGGCCGGCCCGGACGCACCGCCGGCGGACAGGAGCAGCACGAAGCCCGCCGCGCCCAGGCCACCCAGGAAGGCGAGCCCACCGGCCGGGAGGACCGGCAGCGACAGCCCGAATGCCGCGGCCGCGGTCACCATGAGGTGCGCGCCGGCGTTGACGCCGAGCGTGTCGGGCGAGGCGAGGGTGTTGCGGACCAACGACTGGAGGGACGCGCCGGCGACACCCAGGGCCACGCCGACGATCAGGCCGGCGGCCAGCCGGGGCAGCCGGGACGCGATGAGCACGTTCCAGGCATGGGTGTCCTGCTGCCCGAGGGCGAGCTGGAGCAGGTCGCCCGCACCGATCTCGGACGTGCCCTGGACGAGATGGACGACACTGAGCGTGACGACGGCGGCAACGCCGAGCACGGCCAAGATCGCGACACGCGTGCGCCGTAGCGGACCAGTCACCTCGCCGCCCGGTGCGGCCGGCTGCCCGCCAGGCGGGGCCGCCGGGCTCGCCGGGCCTGGCCGGACTGCCGGCGAGGTGCGTTCCACCTGGGTCAAGGTGCGAGCGCCTTCTCTATCTGGTCGATGAACGAGATGCAGGACAGCGGGCCGCCGAACGTCCACGTACCGTCGTCGAGCTTGTAGAGCTGGTCGGCCTTGACGAACGGCAGCGAGGTCCAGATCGCGTTGTCCGCGAGACCTTCGGCGAAGACATCATCCTCGGACGCGCTGTAGAAGAAGTGCACGTCCTTCACCGCGGTGAGACCCTCGACGTCGGTCTGGCCGAGGCCCCACACCGGGTCGACCTTGGCCTTCCACTGGTTCTCCAGGCCCAGCTCCTCGGCGATGTCGGACATCAGCGAGCCTTTGCCGAACATCCGGATGCTGACCGAGCTGCCCTCCATCCAGCCGTCGGCCATGGCGAACCCGTCGCCCGCGACGCCGGCCGCGGCCAGCTTCTTCCGTCCGGCCGCGAGCCGCTCGTCGAAGTCCGCGAGGACCGCCGCCGCCTTGTCCTGCTTGCCCACCGCCTTGGCGATCAGGTTGAAGTTCCCCTTCATCTGGGCGATGTTCTTGCTCGCGTCGCTGCCCTCGATGACGATGACCGGCACCTGCTCCTCCAGCTGGCGGATGAGCGCCTCGCCGCGGTCGGGCTCCACGATCACGACATCGGGCTCGAGGGCGACGATCGAGTCGACACTCGGCTCGCCCCGGCTGCCGACGTCCTTCACGGAGTCGTCGAGCTGCACCGCCGCGTTCCAGGTGGCGAAACCCTTGGGGTCGGCGATGCCGACCGGCATGACGCCGAGGGACGCCAAGTCCTCGACCTCGCTCCACTCCAGCGCGATGACCCGCTCCGCCGGCCCGTCCTTCAGGGTCACCTTCTTGCCACGGGAGTCGGTGACCGACACGGGTGCGGCCTTGTCGGCCGGAGTCGTCCGGTCGCCGGGAGCTGCCGCCTCCTCGGTGGTCCCGCAGTTGGCGAGCAGGAGCACGCTCGACACGAGCGCGATGAGAACACCCGTGACGGGCGTACGACGCGATGTCATGACAGTCCTTCGGTGTGGTTCGCGGTGCTCAGACGGATGTCCGGGCCCGGTGGGTGTGTCGACCGACCGGCTGGGTGGTCAGCAGGTGGGTGTCCGGGTCGATGCGTACGTCGATCCGGATGCCGTAGGTCGCGGAAAGCTGCTCGGCGGTGAGCACCTCGCCCGGTCGCCCGCTGGCGGCGACGCTGCCGTCGTCCAGCAGGACCACGTGGTCGGCGACCTCCGCGGCATGGTTGAGGTCGTGCAGGACCACCCCGATGGCCACGTCGTGTGTCTCGGCCAGGTCGCGCAGCAGGTCGAGGATCTCCATCTGGTAGCGAAGGTCGAGGAACGTCGTTGGCTCGTCGAGCAGCAGGACGCCGGTCTGCTGGGCGAGTGAGGTGGCGAGCCAGACGCGTTGGAGCTCGCCGCCGGAGAGTTCGTCGACCGGGCGGTCGGCCATGCCGGCGGTGCCGGTGACCTCCATGGCCCAGGCGATGGCGGCGGGGCCTTCCGGGTCGTGCGTACGCCAGCGGCCGCGGTAGGGGTGCCGGCCATAGCCAACGACGTCGCGCACGCTGATGCCGGTCGGTGTCGGATGGGTCTGCGCAAGCAGGGTGACCCGCCGGGCGAACTCCTTGCCCGACAGGGCGAGAGCGTCGGCGGTGTTTTCGTCGTGGCCGTCGTCGAGAAGCACCTGCCCGGACGTGGGGCGGTGCAGCCGCGCCAACGCACGCAGAAGCGTGGACTTACCGCTGCCGTTCGGGCCGACGAGTGCGGTGACCTCACCCGCGTGCAGCCGGATCGACGCGCAGTCGACGACCTGGTGGCCGTGGTAACCGAGGTGGAGGTCCACCCCGCGCAACCCGGGCGAGGTCTGCGGGTGGCTCTCACTGGCGACATGCACCCGGTAAGGTTAGCCTAACCTGCCGGGCGTCCCGCAAGCCCTGTCTGTCAAGGGCGGGCGCCGAGGTCGGCCTCGACCTTGCGGGCGGCGGCCTGCAGCGGAGGGAGCAGTTCCCGGCGGATCGTGTCGGCGCTGCCTCGACTGGCCCGGGCGGAGACGTTCATCGCGGCGACGACCGTACCGCTCGGGTCGTGCAGCGGCACCGCCATCGACCGCAACCCTTCCTCGAGCTCCTGGTCGACCACGGCGAACCCCTGACTGCGGATCCGTGTCAGCGTGCTCCGCAGCTTCGCCGGATCGGTGATGGTCCGCCGGGTGATCGGCTCGAGCTTCGCCGTCGCGAGATAGTCGTCCAGCCAGTCCGCCGGTTGGTGGGCCAGCAGCACCCGACCCATCGACGTGGCGTACGCGGGGAACCTCGTCCCCACGCTGATCGCCACCGTCATGATCCGCTTGGTCGGTACGCGGGCGACGTAGACGACCTCGTCCCCGTCGAGCACCGAGACCGAGCACGACTCGTGCACCTCGGCGACGAGTTCCTCCATGTGCGGCTCGGCCACCTCCGGCAGCGACAGGCTGGAGAGGTAGGCGTAGCCCAGTTCGAGGATCCGTGGCCGCAGCCCGAACCGGCGTCCGTCCGTCCGGACGTATCCCAGCTCGACCAGCGTCAACAGGAACCGGCGGGCCGCCGCGCGGGTGAGCCCGGTCTGGCGCGCCACCTCCGAGAGCGTCAGCTCGGGATGGTCGGCGTCGAACGCACGGATCACCGCAAGACCACGTTCGAGGGACTGAACGTACTCCGCCCCTCGCGCGGGAGTCGCGGGAGTCGCGCTCTCGTCGGTCACGCGCCGTTCTCCTCTGCTGGACTGGCCTCGGCGGATGGGCCGGTCTCGTCGGCTGAGCTGGACTCCTCGCGGAGCACCCGCTGGGCGATCGCGAAGGCGCGGTTGGCGGCCGGGACCCCAGCGTAGATGGCGACCTGCAGCAGGATCTCGGAGATCTCGGCCGAGTCGAGCCCGTTACGCCGCGCCGCGCGGACGTGCATCG
>JBOHED010000344.1:0-2232 GCA_050700915.1 Actinopolymorphaceae bacterium
CGGTTGACGAGGGTCGACTTGCCGACGTTCGGGCGCCCGACCACCGCGACCACCGGCGCGTCCTCGGCCACTGGCCCGCCGAGGTCGTCGGCGGGCGCACCCTCGTCGACGAAGGTGTAGTCGACACTGCCATCTTCGTCGAAAGCGTCCTCGAAAGCGTCGGCGAGGTCACCGGCCGGCCGGGAATCCCTGTCAGTCACGAAACGTCCTCATACGTCGATGCATCGCGGGTGGACGCGACGACCTGGCGAGCCTCCGGCCCGGGTTCGGCGCCAGTCGCCGGCAGGCCGGTGACCGCGACCGCCTCCCGCAGGTGGGCGATCAGAGCCTGCCGCAGGTGGGCAGCATGGTGGCGTACGATCTCGCGTCGGCGTGGCCATGGCACCGCCGCCACAGCGAGTGGCCGGCCGAAGACCACATCGATCCGCGTCCTCATCGAGGGTACGGCCCCCGTCGACCCGCCCGGACCGCGCGTCCCCAGGCAGGCCACCGGAACCACCGGCGCGCCCGTGCACAGCGCGAGGTAGGCGACCCCGTGTTTGATCACCGTGAAGTCGCCTGGCCCGCGCTCGCCTTCGGGGAAGATGGCGAGGACGTCGCCCCGGTCGAGCACCGCCAACGCGGCCTTGAGGGCCCCGGGGTCGACGGTCCCACGGTCGAGCGGGATCTGGCCGAGCCGCCGCAACGCCCCACCCAGCAGGCCGCGGAACATCTCCTTCTTGCCCAACGCGTGGACCGGTCGGGGTGTCGCTGCCACCAGCACTGGGCCGTCGAGGATCGCGATGTGGTTGGACGCCAGGATCACCGGACCGGTCTCCGGTACATGGTGCCGGTCATGGACACGGATGCGCCAGGCAAGCCCCATCGCCCCCGTGGACGGGCGCCGCGTGAGACGCAGCAGCCACCGCGGCGGCCCGGAGACACCTTGCCAGTACGCAGAAGCCGAAGCGGACGCCGAGGAAGCGGGGGCCGGGTCGTCCGCGCCGCTCATCGGGGACCGCACGCCCCCACCCGTTCGCCGGCGAGGGCCGCGATCCTGTCGATGACCTGCTCGAGGTCGAGGTCCGTGGTGTCGAGAACCACGGCGTCCGACGCACGGCCGGACTGGTCGGAGTCCAACCTGTCACGGCGGGCAATCTCCTGACGCGTGCGCCCGACCTCCACCCGGCTGCCGGCCAGTCCTTCGGCAGCGCGGCGCCTGGCGCGGATGTCCTCGTGTGCCGTCAAGTAGACCTTGACATCGGCGTCGGGAGCGACGGTGGTGCCGATGTCACGACCCTCGACGACGATGCCGCCGTTGCCGATCAGCTCGCGCTGCAGGGCGATCAGTCGCGCACGGACCGCGGGTACGGAGGCGACGGCACTCACGGCGTTGGTCACCTCACGCGAGCGTACGGGCCGGGAGACGTCCACTCCGTCGATCGCGATCCGCGGCGCCTTCGGGTCGGTCTCCACCTCCAGCTGGGGCTCCCCACACCGTGCCGCGATCTTCTCGGCGTCGTCGAGAGGTACACCGGCCCGCAGCATCCACCAGGTCAGCGCGCGGTACATCGCACCGGTGTCGAGGTAGCGCAGGTCGAGACGACGTGCAGCGCCCCGGGACGCGCTGGACTTCCCCGACCCCGACGGTCCGTCGATGGCCACCACGACGCGGTCCATGTCTGCCTCGTCGGCTCGCTCCACCTTGTCGTCTCCTCCCACGATCCGCCGGTCTGCCGCGGAGGCTACCCGTGGACGTCCCATCCGTGCTGTGCCAGGGCCTGCAAGAGTGCGGGTACGAAGTCGGGGTGTACCGCGAGCTGGACCAACCCGGCGGGGGTGCCGGGGCTGTGGTCGATGCGTACGTCCTCGATGTTGACACCGGCCGCGCCCACATCGGCGAACAACCGCGCCAACTCGCCGGGCCGGTCACGCAGCTGGACCGGAACGGACGCGAATGTCTCCGGGCGCATGCCGTGCTTGCCGGGAAGTCGTCGTACGCCGGTGGCACCGCGTTCAAGAGCGGTGCGTAGGTCGGGTACGCCTGGTACCGCCGCCGTGTCGCTCTCCTCGGGAGACACCGACTTCTCCAGGGTCACTGCGAACTGGTGCATGCGTTCGGCGGTCTCGTGCAGGAGCTTGGCGACCGGCTCGGCGTTGGCGGCGAGGATCTGGCTCCACAACTCGGGATCGCCGGCGGCGATCCGGGTGACGTCGCGAAGCCCTTGTCCGGCGAGGACCAGGTGGTCGTCG
>JBOHED010000345.1:0-2222 GCA_050700915.1 Actinopolymorphaceae bacterium
GAGCGAGCAGGTCCGCAGGGCTGAAGGTGACCGGGTAGGGCGTCGTCGCGTGGAAGGTCTCGTCCCCCTCGACGTACGCATGATCGACGTAGGAACCTGAGCGCAGTGTCAGGGCCCGCAGCGACGGCGTGGCCGGATCGACGAGCCAGTACGCCGGGCAACCGGTCGCCTCGAGCCGCGACGGTTTGAGGAGCTGGTCGACCCGCCGGGTGCTTGCGGAAAGCACCTCGACCGCGAGCAGGGGCGCCTTCGGAAGATCCCGCTCGGTGAAGTCGGCTGCCCGGGCAACGAGAACGTCAGGCTGCAGGACGGTGTCGTCGGCGAGTACGGCGTCCAGCGGCGCGGTCAGCACGTGGAACTCAGCACTCGGACGGGCCATCTTCAGCGCAACAGCGAGATTGAGCACCACATGCTGGTGGCGGGCGCGCGGCGCGGGCTCACGATGAGCACCCCGTCGATGAGCTCGTAGCGGTGCCCGTCATCGGGAACCGTCTCGAGATCGGCCCGCGTGAACGGCAGGCCGCGCGGCTGCATTGTCACAGAAGTCATGGTGCCTCCTCACAGTGTGCATGTCCACGCTCGCTCTCGCGGCCTTGCCTAGCAGGGGCTGGGGCCAGCCGCCCTCGGCGAACCCGAAGTTCCACGGGAAGAGCCCTTCTCCGTCGGCCCAGATCAGCTGGAGCGCCGGCACCGGCGGCTGTCCCGCCGCGCGGTAGACCCGGTTGGCGCCAAGGAGATGCCGCGACGAGTCCTCGACTGTGATCATGCGGGTCGTGTCCGGCTGGAACAACTCGTCGAGGAACGCGGGAGACCTGACGTCGATCCCGACACGTACGGCCTCGCCGAGGACGTTGAGCGTGTCGCCGAGGTGATCCACGCACAGCCCGAACGTGATGATCTCCGGATGCCCTTGGAAGCGCGTCAGACCAATCGTGTACGCGAACGGTGGCTCGGCATCGAGCAGGTCGACGGTGCACCGTCACATCCTGGCTCGACGCAGGGGCCGGTGCCGACCATCTGGATGCTCCATCCGTGTTCGAGGATGACCTGCCGGATCTGGGAGTCGTACGTACTGAACTGTCGTCGGGACATGGTGACCTTCTCCTCGAGGCGTGGTGGACGCGTGGTGGACGCGCTGGACGCGGGCCTCGTGGAAGTGCGCGGTCGCAAGGACCGAACGCGGAGGACGAAGGCGGTGGGAAGACTACGAGGGTCCACCGACAGGGGGACCGCGAGCCCAGAGATTCGAGCGCGACCTGTCCAAAGTGGCATGTGTCACTTCGACAAAGTGGAATGGCCGGAGTAGGAGAGAAGTTGAAGCCCGATGGGCAATGTCGCCCGCCCTCTCTCTTCCTCCCGCAGACCGGCTCGGGTCGCTGCCACCCGCTCCCGGTCACCATCGCATGATCGCTTCCCGTCCCATCGCACGCATGTCAGGCATCAGGCGGACCATCCGTTCGCGCCATGCCAGAGCTTCGGAGACCACCTGTGCGCACCACCGCCGGCCCTGCCGGCTCGACGTTGCGAGAAAAACCTTCCCGGATGCCGTTGTTGGTCCTCCTGGTCGGGTCGATCACCGCGATCGGACCGTTGTCCATCGACCTCTATCTCCCCGCGTTCCCCGAACTGACCCGCGCGCTGCACACGACCGAGGCGATGGTCCAGCTCACGCTGACCGCCTGCCTGGTCGGCCTCGCGTCGGGCCAGGCGTTCCTCGGACCACTGTCCGACGCCGTGGGGCGCAGGCGTCCGCTCATCGCGGGCATGATCGGTTTCACCGCCGCCTCCGTACTGTGCGCTCTTGCTCCCACGATCGAGGTCCTGCTGGCCGGCCGGTTCCTGCAGGGCTTCGCCGGCTCGGCAGGCATGGTCCTCGCACAGGCGCTCGTCCGCGACCTGGTGGAAGGTCCGATGATCGCCAGGGTCCTCAGCCGGCTGATGCTCGTCATCGGTGTCGCACCTGTTCTCGCACCGACCTTCGGCGGCCAGATCCTCGGCCTCACCGGGTGGCGTGGACTGTTCTGGGCGCTCGCCGGGTTCGGTGCGATCATGACCTTCGTCGTGGTGACGTTCGTCCGCGAGACGCTTCCCACCGAGCGCCGCCAGCGTGGCGGCCTGCTCGGCTCCCTGCGTGGTTACCGACGGGTCTCGTCCGACCGGCGCTACCTGGGATACGGCGCGATCTCGGCGTGCGGGTTCCTCGCGATCTTCGGCTACGTCTC
>JBOHED010000346.1:0-11484 GCA_050700915.1 Actinopolymorphaceae bacterium
TCAACGCGACGGACTCGGACCGCCCGACGGAGTTCCGCAACCTCGGCGACTCGCCAGCGGTCGGCGTCATGCTCAACCCCTTCTGCGGCAGGTTCGTGGAGCGACCGGCGCCCACCTTCACCGCCGATGGCGGCTATGACTTCGGCGTGACCCACCGACCGATCCGGGTGTACGAGTCGATCGACACACGGTTCCTCTTCGAAGACTTCTTCGCCAAGCTCCGGCGGTTCGCCACCTTGGGAGCAAGCGGCACGGCGCCCGCCGCCGGAACATGAGTGGCATCCTCGCCCAAGGAGGGCACATGCAGTGGTTCCAGGACGCGAAGTTCGGCATCTGGGCGCACTGGGGCCCGCAGTCGGTGCCGATGCGCGGCGACTGGTACGCCCGCCGGCTCTACCTCGCCCCGGTCGAACCCGGGCCCGAGGAGATCGGCCCAACCTCCCGCCGGCTGTTCCACGAACGGCACTACGGCCATCCCTCGCGGTTCGGTCACAAGGACATCTGCCATGCCTGGAAGGCGGAACGCTGGGACCCCGAGGGCTTGCTCGACCTCTACGCCAGGGTGGGCGCCAGGTACTTCGTCGCCCTGGCCAACCACATCGACAACTTCGACCTCTGGGACTCCGCTTACCAACCGTGGAACGCGGTCACGGTCGGTCCCCGGACCGACGTCGTGGGGCGCTGGGCGCGGGCGGCGAATGAGCGAGGCCTGCCGTTTGGACTGAGCTTCCACGCGAACTGGTCGTGGCAGTTGCTCGACGTCGCCTTCGGCGCCGACGAGGAGGGTGCCGACGCGGGCCTGCCGTACGACGGGCGGCTCACCGCGGCCGATGGCCAGGGTACGTGGTGGGAGGGACTCGACCCGGCCGACCTGTACGACCGTCCGAGGCGTGGTGCCGAGCCGCCGGACCCCGCCTACGTCGAACGCTTCTACCGACGGGTGTGGGACGCGTTCAGCCGCTACCGGCCGCAGTACGTCTACTTCGACGACTCGCGGCTCCCGTTCGACGCGGGGAGCGTCTGCGAGACGGTCCCACCTTCGGCTCGAGGGTGGGAGGTGGTCCGGGACATGCACGACCGGAGCCGCCAGTGGCATGGCGACGGCGGCCGTGTCGTGCCGACGGTCAAGCGCCTGCACGGCGACGACGACGACCTGCTCGCCCTCGACGTCGAACGGCACCTCCTCACCGAGGCGCAGCCGCGACCCTGGCAGATGGACACGTGTCTCGGCCACTGGTTCTACGACGAGGGCCTCGAGTACAAGTCCGCGGGCCAGATCATCCGGATGCTGGTCGACGTCGTGAGTAAGAACGGCAACCTGCTGCTGAGCGTCCCGCAGCGTCCCGACGGCACGATCGACGACCGCGAGGTGGCGATCCTGGAGGAGATCGGCACCTGGCTCGCGGGCAACGGCGAGGCGATCTTCGGCACCCGCCCCTGGCAGGTGTGCGGCGAGGGTCCGACGACCGGCGAACTCACCGTCGGGCGTTCGGATCGCTTCCGCGAGGTCGACCTGCCATACACCGCCGCAGACATCCGCTTCACCGCCCGCGACAACGTGCTCTACGCGACGATCCTCGGACGACCGGACGACGCGCTGGTGCGGCTCGCCTCCTTGGGGTCGGCGGCCGGACTGCTCGCCGGGGATCCCCTGGGTGTGGAGGTGGTGGGTGCCGGAGCCGCCACGGTCTCCTGGGAACGCCGCGACGACGCGCTGGTCGTTCGCCTGCCCGAGCGGCTGCCCTGGAAGTACGCAGTGACCCTCCGCATCGCCCTGCGGGGTGGCATGCCAGGCTTGGGAGCGCGGACGCACACCTCCATGGTGGCCGAATCCGGTCCCAGATAGCGCAATCCTTCACCTCGTACGCCTGCGCTGTTGACGCGCCATGCTCCTCCTCTCAGAATCACCGGCATACCAACGGTATGCAGCCACTGCCACGTGGATCCGGCGACGGTTCTCCTCCCCGCCTGCGTGCGGCGGCACCTCGCATCCAGCGCCTGCAGGGGCGCCCCGAAGGAGCCAGGATGACCGGAGATCAGACGTACGAAGCAGGTCGCAGCGCACTCACCCGCCGCGGGTTCGTGGCGTCCGGTGCGCTCGTGGGCGGTGCGGCGTTCCTGGGCGCGCCCCTGCTGGGCGGCACGGCGCACGCCGCACCGAGACCCGCCCCAGGGGCAGCGGCGGCCGACGTCCCCGCCTTCCCGGGAGCGGTCGGCGCGGGCATGCACGCCACCGGCGGCCGCGGCGGCGAGGTCTACGAAGTGACCAACCTCGACGACTCCGGCCCTGGATCGTTGCGGGACGCCGTGTCGGGCGACAACCGGACGATCGTCTTCCGGGTGTCGGGGAACATCCGCCTCGAAGGTGGCCTGGACATCACCGGGTCCAACCTCACCCTCGCCGGCCAGACCGCGCCAGGCGACGGCATCTGCGTCGTCGGCAACGAAACCACCATCGTCGGCAGCAACATCATCATCAGGTACCTGCGGTTCCGCGGCGGCGACATGCTCGGCACGCCGATCGACACGTTCAAGGGCGAGGGCCTCTCCGACGTCATCGTCGACCACTGCTCGATCAGTTGGGGCGTCGACGAGTGCTTCTCGTTGTACGGAAACCGCAACGTGACGGTGCAGTGGTGCCTCATCGCCGAAGGGCTCGCGATGTCGGCGCACGAGAAGGGCCGACACGGCTACGGCGGGCTGTGGGGCGGCGACAACATCACCTACCACCACAACCTGCTGATCCACCAGGGCGGACGCAACCCGCGGTTCAGCTTCGTCGAGGACGTCGACCTCGTGGTCGACCACCGCAACAACGTCATCTACAACTACGGCTTCACCTCGTGCTACGGGGGCGAGTGGGCCAACGGCGTCAACATCGCCGGCAACTACTACAAGCCTGGGCCGGACACCCTCGCCGACATCGCGCCGGTCATCGTCGCCCCGGGGCGGGTCGGCACGTGGTACGTCGGCGACAACGTCGTAGCGGGTCATCCCGACGTCATGGCCGACAACAGCCTCGGCATCGACCTCGCGGTCGGGGGAATCAACCTGCTCGACGAGCCGGTGCGGTTCGCCGACGAGATCGAGGCGCAGACCGCGGAGGAGGCGTACGAGGCGGTCCTCACGAGCGTCGGTGCGATCCTGCCGCGTCGCGATGCCGCGGATGCACGGCTCGTCAACGACGCCCGTAACGGCACCGGCCGGATGATCAACTCGCAGAAAGAGGTGGGCGGCTTTCCGCCGCTTGCGACCGCACCAGCGCCGGACGACGCCGACCACGACGGCATGCCGGACGGCTGGGAGACCGCACACGATCTCGATCCGACCAACCCCGAGGACCGTAACGAGGTCCAGGGCGGCAATGACGGCTACACCAACCTCGAGGTTTACCTCAACTCGATCGGCCCACTGGGCAAGGGAAATCCCGCTGTCGCGATCACGTCCCCCGAACTCAACCAGGTGTTCACGACGACTGCGACGACGTACGACGTGACTGTCGAGGCGAAGGCGTCGGCGGTGGACGGGGCGCGCATCGCGAAGGTGGAGTTCCTCGCCGGCGGCGAGCTGATCGGCGAAGCCACGTCGGCGCCGTACCGCGTCTCCTGGACGGGCGTCCCGGACGGGACCTACTACCTCACCGCACGGGCGACCGACGACCTGGGCACCGCCACGTCGTCGACCGGTGTACCCGTGCACGTCAACCGGACCACCGCGCTCACGCCGTGGAAGTCCGAGGACGTCGGCGAGGTACCTATCGCCGGTTCAGCGGCCCTTGTCAACAGTGTGTTCACGGTCAAGGGGTCCGGAAAGATCAAGGGCCGCACGGACTCGTTCCACTATGTCTACCAACCCATCGACGCGCCCGCTGGTGAGGTGGTCGAGATCCTCGTCCGGGTCGACTACCTGAGTCGGGTCTACGAAGGCGTCTTCGCCGGGGTGATGATCCGGGAGAAGATCGCGCCGGACTCGCCGTTCTTCATGGCGGGCATCACCTGGTCCGACGGCGGCAAGATCGCGAAGGCCGTCCGCATCGCCCAGTGGGGCAAGGAAGTCAGCGTCAGCCCCTACCCCTGGGACGACAGCGAACTCGACGACCGGCCGTGGTGGATCCGGCTGATCAAGCGGGGCAGAGAGTTCGAGGCGTTCCTGTCCAACGACTCACTGCAGTGGACCCGGATCGGCTACGAGCGGATCGACATGCCCGACCGCATCTACGCCGGGCTCGTGGTCGACGGCAACAAGGAAGCCAACCAGATCGACAACTATGCGGTGGCGCGGTTCAGCCAGGTCCGGATCAACGCCTGAGCCGGTCCACACCGGCGACGAAGGGAGTACGCATGAGAAGCAAACTCAGCGGAGGTGGGGGCGGGCCGGACGGACGAAGCCCGTCAGGGGGCAGGATCTACGCAGTGCTGATGGCGGTCGCGGCCTGCGGGCTGCTCGCCTGGGCGCCGGCGGCGGCGTCTCCGCCTGTCGCACGTGAACCTGCCGCGACGGCGGCGGACGACTGCAGCGGGGAGGGGCCACCATGGTCCCCAACCGGTACGACCAGCCGTTCTGCGTGTACGACGACGAGCTGTTCATCTTCGCGGCCAACTACAAGCCGTTCGAGAGCTCCGCCGACGAGACGCGGCAGGCCGCGCGATTCTTCGACGCGGTGATCGGCGAGAAGCTGCGGGCCGCTTTCCCGGACGTCAAGATCAGGTACGCCACCTGGGACTTCCCGATCCGGTACGAGGACCTTGAACAGGCGGGCGTCGTACCCGACATCATCATCGAGAACCCGCGGAACCGGATCGACCGCGACCTGGAGCCGCTCGGCTGGGTGCAGGACATGACCGCCATGATCACCGACGGCGGCCTCGACCTGGGCGCACTCAACCAGAGTGCCGTCGAGCTGGTGAAGTCGCGGTCGGACGGCGGGATCTACGGCGTGCCGGTCTTCATCGACGACCACGTGATGTTCTACAACAAGAAAATCTTCGACAGGTTCGGCGAGAAGTACCCGGAGTCGGGCGCGACGTACGACGAGATCTACAAGCTGGCCACGAAACTCACCCGGCAGGACGGGCTGGACGCCTACAAGGGCTTCCTGCAGCATCCCGACAACTACCTCGAGTTCAATCAGCTCGGACTGTACCCGTTCCAGCCGACCGGTAGTGAGGAGCCGGCGCCCGAGGACGTCGAAGTGGACCTCACGTCGCCCGAATGGGTGCGGCTGGGCGAGAACATGGACAGGTTCCTCGCCATCCCGCGCAACACGTTCACGACGGTCGACGACTACCTCAAGGCCGACATGAGCCGTCCCAGGCATGTCGCGATGGCGGTGGACTCGCTGCGCAAGTTGCCGATGTACGCCGGAAGCGAGTTGTTCACCGACGACGGAGACGAGGAGGACTTCGCGCAGTGGCGGGACAGTATCGACATCGGCGTCAGCGCCGTTCCGGTGCTGGGCCGGGGCTCGGAGGCGACGTACCAGCCCAACACCCTGGCCGCGTTCGTGACCCGGCAGTCCGACCGGCAGGCTCAGGCGTTCGAGATCGTCAAGTGGCTGGTCTCGGAGGAGGCTCAGGTCGACCTGTCGCGGCACGCCATCAAGGGTGTGCTGGAGACCGACGCCGTGGTGGGCGCGTTCGGCGATGACATCCCGGAGCTGGCCGGCATCGACACCTCGGCCGTCTACTGGGGCGAGAACGCGGCGGTTCAGGGCTATGAGAACACGGAGTACTGGGACATCCCGATGTTCATGGTCTTCCGCCAGCACGTCCTCAAGGATGGTATGACCGTGGACTCGTCCCTGGTCGTCACCGAGACCGATGACATCCCGGCGTACATCCGGAGCAAATCCGAGGCCGGCCAGGACTGGTAGACCTGCTGCCTCACCGGACTTGTCAGAGGTATCTCGCCATAGAAGACGAGATACCTGGTGACAACTCGGTCTTGGCACGCCGACACTCAGCTGGAAGTCAGCGGGATCCACACCCGCATCGCGTCGCGGTCCCGGTTAGCCCACTGGAAGTACGGCACCGCGACGACGGTCACGGGCGTCTCGTCGGACAGGTCACCGGCGACGGGACGTGTGCTGTAGTAGGGGATTCCGTCCGAGGCAGGCGGTGTGACGTGGACGGCGCCAGCCTCGACCGTGACCGTACGTCCGATGCCTGGTAGGTGCGGCCGGTCGACGACGCACAGCGCCGTGTCCGCCGGTAGCGTCACGTCGTCCACCGCGACGCCGGGCGGCTGGTCCACCTGCTCCAGGCAGTAGACGAGCGGACCACGTTCGATCGCCGCGCAGCCACGAACCGCGTCCAGGCGCGGGTGCGGGAACGTCTGGCGCGGCGCCATGTCCAGCTGCAGGGTCACGACGTCGCCGGGTCGCCACGGCCGGTGGATCGAGAGGTAGCCCTGCTCGTCGGGAGCGACCTCGCGCGCGCCGTCACCGTCGGTCAGCACTGTGCGCGCACTCCACGGCGGGATCCGCAGCGCGAGGATCCACGGGCCGGCCGGAACCTCCCGCAAGGTCAGCTTGACAACGCCGTCCCACGGGTAGTCGGTGTCGATGCCGACGTCGATCAGGCCACCGGCCAGGTGCGCCCGCACCGTGGTCGTCGCGAACTGGTGCAGGAAGAGCGTGTCCGCCGTCGTCGTGGCGACGTAGTCCTCCAGGGTGGCCATCAGTCTCGTGACATTCGGCGGGCAGCACGCCGACCAGAACCACCCAGCGCGGTACCTGGGGTCGCCGATCGTCTCGGCGTGGTCGGGACGCCGCTGGAGCGGGTTGCCCTTGAAATGCTCCCGCCCGTCGACGGAGACCGACGCCGCGAACGCGTTGTAGAGGGTGCGTTCGATCAGGTCGGCGTACTTCGCCTCGCCGGTCGCGAGCAGCAGCCGCCAGCTCCAGTGGATGCTCGCGACCGCAGCACAGGTCTCGTTGTACGCCTGGTCCGGCGGCTGTTCGTACCGCTCGCCGAACGCCTCCGCGAGCTGGCGGGCACCGAGGCCACCGGTGACCGCCGTCCTGGTCGCCACCATGTCGTCCCACCGCGCGGCCGACGTGTGGAGCAGCGTCTCGTCTCCGGTCTCGACGGCGACGTCGACGATCCCGGCCTCGAGGTAGAGCGCGCGCACCGCATGGCCCACGAGGGAACGCATCTCGCGGACCGGCACGTGGTCCTGGAAGTACGCCGAACCACGGGTGCTACGGCCGACCCTGCCGTAACCGCGTTCCTCCACGACCGCGGCGGCGAGGGCGAGATAGTCGGGCTCACCGGTCTCCCGGTACAGCTCGACAAGCGCGGTCTCCGCACCCGGGTGGCCGTCGAGCCGCACCTCTCCCTCGTGCAGGAACTCCCGGACGAGGTGGTCGGCGAGGCGCCGGGCGATGCCGAGAAGGCGCTCGTCCCCGAGCGCTCGGCGGGCTGCGACCGCGGCCTGCAGCAGGTGCCCCGCCGTGTAGAGCTCGTGGCTGTTCTCCATCCGGGTGTACCGCTCGCCGGGCCGCACCTGGTAGTAGGAGTTGACGTACCCGTCCGTCTCCTGCGCGCGCTCGAGCAGCCCGGTGGCGGTGTCGACGAACTCACGGAGGGCCGGATCCTCGACGTGCCGAAGCTCCCATGCCACGCTTTCGAGCACCTTGTGGACGTCGGAGTCCACGTATACCGGGCCGCGGTGCGGGTCCCGCAGATCCTCGCCAGCCGCCAGCCGCAGGTTGATGAGGTTGCCGAACTCGTGCAGCTTCGCGACGCCGGACGGGAGGCTCGCGGTGCGGTTGACCTCCTGCCAGTGCCGCCACAGTCCGCCGTCGACCGTGACCTCGGCGACCGGGCGGTGGCTGACCCGTGCGCCTGGCGAGGGCAGCACCGGTCCGCCTGTGCGCATCTGCGGTGGGTTCGTGGCCGGTGTGTTCATCCGACTCCTTCCGGCGCGGGGGATGGTCGTCGAGGTGAGGCGGTCGACGTCGACCCGCGGAGGCTCGTCCGTCATGGCAGCCGCGAATCGTTCGTGCCATCCAGGGCGGCAGGCGCCCAACCTCCGAGGACAAAGGCGGGATCGCGCCACCGCGCCGCGTCGCTGTCCCCGAGCAGTCGGGAACAGGGTGCCCGCTCGTCGAGGTCGAGTGGCGCGCCGTCGAGGTCCGTGCTGTGGTGCTCCCAGAACCGCAGCTCCCGCGTCCAGGCACCGAGGTCCGACGGCCCTCCTGGCACGCCCCTCCGCGTGACCTTCCAGCCGAGCGGGTGGATGTGGGTGTCCATGGCCGTGTCGAGGAACACCGCCTGACTCGCCGGGTAGGCGGTCAGGTCGGTGCGGGCGAGGTAGCAGGATCCGTCCGGGACGTCCGGCGCCCGTGTCAATCGGCACTTGACGAAGACGTTGCCGCGCCGGTTCGTGCCGTTGCGGGCCTGCGTGACGTACCCCGGCCGCAGAGATCGGATCTCCGTCTCGTGGACGACGACCGTGCCGACACCCCAGACGACGTCGACGTCTCCTTCGATGAGGCTGTGGGTGACGCATCCGCTGCCCTGCAGACGAAGGGTGTCCTGGTAGCTCCGCAACGTGACGCGGTTGAGCAGGATACGGTCGTTGTTGCCCCGGAACGCCTCGGCCTGTGAGCCCCCGGCCGGTGTCGTGTTGTGCACGGTGATGTTCTCGAGGGTGAAGTCCGGTGCCTCGACACCGAATGTCGCCCGCCAGCAGTTGTACCGGTCCGGTACGTCGAGGTAGCGGCGCGGGCAGCGACTGTCGGAGGGTTGTCCGTTGCGGAGATCGTTGTTGGCGTACGCGATGACGGTGCGTTCCCGGTCGGCGCCACGGACGGTGATGTATGGCTTGTCCGGTCGTACGTACACGATCTCGGTATAAACCCCAGGCCGGACGTCGATGAGAACCGGTCGGTCGTTTCCCCGCGGAACGGCGTCAACCGCACCTTGCACCGTGATGAAGTCGCCGCTGCCGTCGGCCGCAACAGTGAGGACGGCGGCAGTGGCTCCGGCGCCGGCGTCGGCGTCGGTCCCGGTGTCGACGGTCGGCGGCGCCGGCCTCGTAGTGAACCGCCACGGCGGATGGCGGTGGCCGGGCACCACATCGGGGTCGACGGTCACGTCGTAGGACTCGCCGTAGTCGAGCTGGCGGTGCAGGTGCGCCGTCACCGTGCAGCCGTCGACGGTGACAGGGAGATAGTGGAACCAGTGCAACGCTCCGGTGTCGGACTCGGCGTCGCCGACGGTACGCCGGAACGACGCCGGGTCGGCCAGGTCGATGCTGTCGGCGAGTCGTCCGTCGCTCGAGTGGACACGAATCGTGCCGCGGTCACCGAGCCGTGGCGGTCCCGCGAACGTCATGCGGAGCGGGGTGTCGGGGGAGACGTCCGTCGCGCCGTCCGCTGGCGAGCGGATCATCCCTTCCGGTGTCACGAGCGCGAGGTTAGTTGGCATGCTGGCGGTATGCCACCAACTCGACCGTCACCGGCCGGGCTGGTCCGCGGGCGTGAACTCTGTCAGGGGCGCGGGCGGGACAGAAAGACGATGGTCTGGTCGCGGACCCGAAGGATGTGCGCCTCGAGCAGTTCCCGCGCCCGCTCGCGGTCGCCGTCATCGAGCGCCGTGACGATGCCGCGGTGCTCGTCCACCGCCGTGTCGAGGCGTGCCCGGGTGATCGGCGCCTCCATGCCGGCGCGGGTGACGTGGATGCTGAGGTGCAGGTCGTCGTACATCGCGAGGAGCCGGGGGAACGCGCCCAGCCTGACCAGGGCGCGGTGGAACCGGCTGTCGTTGTCGCGGAACTCGATGTAACGGGCCGGGTCGTCCAACGCCCCCTCCGCCAGCTCCGCGGCCTCGTCGACGAGCCCGGCCAACTCCTCCGACGGTCGCTCGTCGGGTCGCTCGGCGTACAGGCGCAGGCTGTGCGACTCGATCATCAGGCGCAGCTCGAACAGCTCGTAGATGCTGCTGAGGGAGGGCACCGCGACGGTGAAGCCCACCACCGGGTCGTAGGAGAGCAGACCCCGTTCGTAGAGCCGGCCGACGGCGCTCCGCACCGGGGTGCGGCTCATGCCGAGCCGGCGGGCGAACTCGCGAACCGGCACGGGCTGGCCGGGAAGGGGATGCTCCTCGGTCAGCCACGCCACGAGCGCCCGGTGTGCGCGGGCCTCCAAACTGCCCTCGCCGTCCGGTGCCGTCGCGGAGGTGTCCGGCGCCGTTTCCTGTGTCTCCGCCGTCGATCTCCGTGCCGCCATCGCTCCTCCTCCTCGCATGCCAAGCCTGCCCGCGGCGGCCGCTCGCACCGTGAGGTACCCCCGGATCAGCAAGGACCGGGCGTGCGCTGTGGCGGCCGCCGCTCGCCTGCCATGGTATGCCGCACGCAGTCCGACGCCTGCGCCTGGCCGGACCATGGTGAGTGGCCAGGATCCTGCACTCCTGCGCACACTGGTGAATTCCAAGGGTTGACAGTGTTACGGCCTGGTTCCATCATCTGGTATGCCACCGGCATCCAACTAGGAGCGCGCGCATGCCTGAAGAGCGACTCGGTGGAATCTTCCCGCCCGTGGTCCTGCCGTTCGGCAGCGACGGCACCGTCGACCACGTGTCACTCGAGCGCCACGTCGAGCACCTGTTGAGGGCCGGGGTTCACGGCCTCTGGATGAACGGGACGACGGGCGAGTTCCACGCACTCGACGCCGGCCAGCGCGCGCAGGCCGTCCGGGTGGCGGTCAAGACCGCCGGCGGAGCGGTCCCGGTGGTGGCGCACGTCGGCGACACCTCGACCGAACGCGTGCTGGAACACTCACGGGCGGCACTCGCGGCGGGGGCGGACCGCCTTGCCGTCATCCCGCCGTACTTCGTCGACTTCACCCAGGCAGAGATGTGCCAACACTTCCGCCGGATCGCCGGCGTGGCCGGTCTGCCCGTGCTGGTCTACCACCTGCCTCAGCTGGCCGGGACCGGCCTCTCGGTCGCCTCGATCGCCACGCTCGCTCAGGAAGGCGTCGTCACCGGCGTCAAGGACAGCAGCAACGACCTGGTCTGGTTCCGCCAACTTCTGGCCGGGGCCCGGCAGGCGGGCGTGCCGCTGGACTGTTTCACCGGCGGATCGAGTGTCACGGATCTCGGCCTCTATCTCGGCGGTGCGGGGGCGATGGCATCCGCCGCCAACCTCACTCCCCGACACCTGGTTGCGATGTACGACGCTGCGGCCGCGGGCGACTGGGTTCTCCTGCACACACTGCAGGAGGAGCTCGAAACCCTGCTGTCGGCCCTTCGCCTGCCTCGCCGCGCACCGACCTTCTCGGCGACGGCGGGTGTCCACAAGTACATCCTCGCCGTCCTCGGCCACCTCGACGGGGACGTCGCCGCCGAACCCCTCGCGCCGCTGGACGAGGACGAGCGTCGTCACCTCGTCACGACCGCGGTACCCATCGTCGAACGCCTGGAAGGAAGAACGACATGACCGCGAGACATCGATCCTTGTACCGCCCGGCGCGCCGCG
>JBOHED010000347.1:0-11367 GCA_050700915.1 Actinopolymorphaceae bacterium
AGCCAGGACAGATCCGACCACCGCGACGGCGGGACGCCGCCGGCCCGCTCCAGGTCCGGGAAAGTCGCGCGCAGGCCCATGGTGCTGAGCCGCTCGGCGCATGTCCACGCGAGCCGCCGGTGCCCCAACTCCGAGGGATGCAGGCGGTCGACGCTCCAGGTCTCCCGGGCGTAGACCGTCGACGACGCGGCGAGATCGACGTACGCACCACCGAACGCGGCATGGATCTCGTCGTACACCGCGTTCACCGCCTCGATCCGGCGCGCCAGCGGACCGGCCAGCAGCCTCGGCAACCCGAAGACGCGGCCGTGGTCATGGAACCGCACCATCAGCAGCGCCGCCCCGGCGCCGGCGAGTTGCTCGGCGATCGCGAAGAGGTCCGTCCGCACCCGGTCCGGATCGAAGGTCGACCTCATCGCGTCGTTGACGCCGACGACCACCGAGGCCAGCTGCGGGCCCAGCGCCAACGCTGCCGGCAGTTGCACCTGGCGTACCTGGGTGGTGGTCGCGCCGGCCTCGGCGAGGTTGGCGTAGGTGAGGTCGTACGCCGGTGCCAACGACTCGGCCAGCAGCGCCGCCCACCCCCGCCATCCCCGCGTCGTGAGGTCACCGATCCCGAGGGTCACGCTGTCGCCGAGGGCGACGTACCGCAGTTTCCGCGTCGAACAGGTCACGCCGACCAGACTCGATGGGTGGTTCAGAGGGTGCCTTCACCCCACGTGACCGCCGGTCGAACGTCCCGCGAACACTTTCCTGGCCCGCCGCCTCACCCAGGGCTCGTTCACCGGCGCGGGCACTCAGATGTCGTACGCAACCCCGGGGCGGGCGATCTCCACGGGGCCGTCGTAGGCCGCGCGGGCTTCGGCGGCGAGGTCCTCGGGGTCGTACCACGGGGGTACGTGCGTGATCACCAGCCGGCCGACACCAGCCCTGGCCGCGTACTCCCCCGCCTGGCGGCCGGTCAGGTGCAGGTCCGGAGGGTTGGGATCACCGTGCCGGAACGTCGCCTCGCACAGCAGCACGTCGGCACCACGCGCAAGGTCCACGAGCGCCTCGGTCGGTCCCGTGTCGCCGGTGTAGACGAGCGACCGTCCCTCATGCTCGAGCCGGAGGAGGTACGACTCCACCGGATGGCAGGCCGGCGCCACCGACACCGTCAACGGCCCGAGCTGCCGGGCGTCCTCGGTCAGCCAGGCATGGAACTCGAACTCGTCCCGCATGCCCGGCTCCAGTGGCAGGCCGTACGCGACGGCCAGCCGGTCGGCGGTGCCGAACGGGCCGTAGACCGGAATCGCCGGGCGCGCGCCCTCGGGGTGGTACTTCCGCGCGACGTAGTACGAACACAGGTCCAGGCAGTGGTCCGCGTGCAGGTGGGAGAGCCCGACCACATCGACGGCGTACGGGTCGACGTGACGTTGCAGAGCACCGAACGCGCCGTTGCCCAGATCGAGGACCAGTCGAAACGTACGACCGGCATGGGGTGCCTCGACCAGGTAGCAGGACGCCGCCGACCCCGGTCCGGGAAACGACCCGGAGCACCCCACCACGGTGAGCCGCATTCCCACTCCTCAAGCCACCTCTTCGACCAACGCGATCCCAGGCCGCATCCGCTCAAGCCACCTCTTCGACGAACGCGATCTCCGGACCAAGGAACCGACCGCCGATCGCCATGAAGGCGCGCGGGTCCCCGGTGGTCAGGAACCGGTGCTTCGGCGCGGGACGGGTGTCGTCCCGGGCGAGGCCGCCGCCGACCAGCCGGGCGTATACGTCGTTCGCGGTCTCCTCGGCACTCGAGACCAGGGTGACCGCTGCGCCCATGACGTAGGAGATCACTCCCGTGAGGAGAGGGTAGTGGGTGCAGCCGAGGACCAGCGTGTCGATCTTGGCGGCGGCGAGCGGGTCGAGGTACCGGTGCGCCTCCGCGAGGAGCTCCGGCCCGCCGGTGAGCCCGCGTTCGACGAACTCCACGAACCGCGGGCACGCCCGCGTGTGCAGCGTGACGTGGGGAGCCGCGGCGAATGCGTCGTCGTACGCCTGGGAGGTCGCCGTGGCCCGGGTGCAGATCACACCGACCTGGCCGGTCCTCGTAGCGGAAACGGCCCGACGGGTGGCCGGAAGGATCACCTCGACGACCGGGACCGAGTAGCGCTCCCGGGCATCGCGGAGCACGGCGGCACTCGCCGAGTTGCACGCGATCACCAGGAGCTTGACGCCCTGGTCGACCAGGTGGTCCAGCGACTCGAGGGCGATCTTGCGGACGTCGGCGATGCCCTTTTCGCCGTACGGATACCGCGCGGTGTCGGCGAGGTACAGAACGGATTCGTGCGGCAGTTGGTCCATGACCGCCCGGGCGACGGTGAGGCCGCCGAAACCCGAGTCGAAGATGCCGATCGGCGAGTCTGACACGGCCGCCAGCCTACGGGCACCTCCGGTGGCCCGGGGCCGCTATTCGCACCCGTCCAGACTTGGCTGTCGCGGGGAGAAACCCGGCAGGCACCGCCCCGCTGGTCCCACAAGTCTTACGGGGCTCGGCCTAGGCCCGCGAACGCACCTGGGCTGCGTCCGTCGGCCAGGCCGAGCCCCCTATCGGCGCCCCACCTGCGGCGGCTCGCAAGCGCGGCAGTCGGTTCCTCCCACCCACCCGCTCCAGGTCTCCCTGGACCGAGTGTGTGCCCTCCGTCCGACTGACCGTGCCCGATGTTCCCCCGAACCTCCCCGGTCCGCCGTCCCGGGCGCGTCATGGAATGCAAACCCACGAACCGCCCATGTGGTTGCATCAACTCTCAAGTCTCGACAAACCGGCCACCCTCGGTCATGCGGCTCTGGTGGCCCACTCTCATGCTTCGCCGCACGCCACCACCGGGTGTTGTGGCCACCAACGACCGAACCGTCGTTGCGGTCACGCCCAGAGCTGGCTGTCGAGGGTCTCCTCCGCCTCGTCGAGGGTTCCTTCGTACGCACCTGTGGAGAGGTACTTCCATCCGCCGTCGGCGACGATCGCCACGATGTCGGCGCTCCTGCCCGCCTTGACGGCCTGGTGGGCCTGGGCGATCGCGGCGTGCAGCACGGCACCGGTAGAGATCCCGGCGAAGATACCCTCGAGATCGAGCAGCTCACGCACCCGTCGCACCGCGTCGCGCGGGCCGACCGAGAAACGGGAGTCGATCATGCGGGCGTCGTACAACTCGGGGACGAAGCCTTCGTCGAGGTTGCGCAGTCCGTAGACCAGCTCGCCGTACCTCGGCTCGGCCGCGACGATCATGACGTCCGGCTTGTGCTCGTGGAAGAACCGGCCGACGCCCATGAGCGTCCCGGTCGTACCGAGGCCCGCGACGACATGGGTGACGCTTGGCAGGTCGGCCAGGATCTCCGGCGCGGTGCCGTCGTAGTGGGCGAGGGCGTTCGCCGGGTTGCCGTACTGATAGAGCATCACCCAGTCGGGATGCTCCTCGGCGAGCTGCTTGGCGACCCGGACCGCCTCGTTGGACCCGCCGGCCGCCGGCGAGGAGACGATCTCGGCTCCCCACATGTCCAGGAGCTGCCGGCGTTCGGCGGAGGTGTTCTCCGGCATGACGCAGACCAGGCGGTAGCCCTTGAGCTTGGCCGCCATCGCCAGCGAGATGCCGGTGTTGCCCGACGTCGGCTCGAGAATGGTGGCTCCGGGACGCAGGAGCCCGTCCTTCTCGGCCTCGACGATCATCCGTAGGGCCGCGCGGTCCTTGACCGAACCGGTGGGGTTGCGATCCTCGAGCTTCGCCCACAGGCGTACGTCCGGACTCGGAGACATCCGCGGCAGGCCCACCAGCGGGGTCTGGCCCACCGCGTCGAGGTGTGAGGCGAAGCGCATGGCTGGACTGTCCCTGCCGTTCAGCCGCCGGCGACAGCGGGGAGGACGGTCACCACGTCACCGTCCTCGACGGACGCGCCGAGGCCACCGCGAAAGCGGACGTCCTCGTCGTTGACGTAGACGTTGACGAACTTGCGAAGATCGCCCTCGTCGACGAGCCGGGACTTCAGACCGGCGTGCCGGGCCTCCAGGTCGTCGAGCAGCTCCTGCAGGGTCGCTCCGGCACCTTCGACGGTCTTGGCGCCACCGGTGTGGGTGCGGAGAATCGTCGGAATGCGGACCTCGATAGCCATCGGTGGTGTACTCCTTCGGTGGTCGTCGTACGCGCCAAGTGCCACAACACGGGTCGGCGCGCGGGGATTCCGGCGAGCTCTGGCCGGGTCCGGCTGGACTCGTCCGACTGGGCTTCTGGTCCGACTGGGCTTACGGTCCGGCTGGGCGGCTGCCAAGCACCTGCGACGGCGCGGCCCGTGAGCCGGATGATCTCGGCAGTCGGGCGTCAGCTCGTCCCAGCGCCGGCGGGCCGGGCGTCGGCGAAGGAACAGTCGTAGACCACGGCCGGTGCGGTGTGCCCGAGGAGGAACCTCTCCACGCCTCGGAGTCTACGGGCCGAGACCCCTGACCCGCGATCCAGCGGATCACCGGGCGTGCTCGCCGAGCTTCGTCGTGCGCGATTCGTCCTTCATTGTGAAGTAGTGCCAACCTGACCACGACCCGGTTGGCCACAACTTCAATGAACGGACGCGCGGGACGCGGACCTGCTCGACAACGTTCACGTACGCAGGGCAGCGCGAGTCCGGGATGGTACGCCGGTGGGCCAACGTCTCGTCCTCTCACCAGTGCTCGGCGTACGACCGGTTCGGCGGGAAGATCGCCGCCCACCGCGGGTCGAGCACCCGCGGAACGTTCGGATGCCCTCGTTCGAGAAGTGCTTTCTGGACGCGCCAGAGCAAGTCCTCGGGCCGGGCGGTGAGATCGTCGGCGGTCAGGACGATGACGATCCAGCCCAGGTCGCGGAGCTGCTCGCGCGCGCTGACATCGCGTCGCCATTTCCGCTTCAGGGTGCGGTGGAGGTCGCCGTCGTACTCCAGCGCGATGCGCTGCTCGCGATACTGCAGGTCTGCGGTCGTCACCCACTCGCCGTACTCGTCGTAGATCGCCAAACCTGGTTCAGGGCATGGTAGGCCGGCCAACACGAGAAGGAGCCGGGTTCTCGTCTCCATCGGAGAATCGACCCGTGACCTGACCAGTCGCGCCGTCGCCCGGGCAAGTCGAATACCGGAGCGACGAGGAGAGCGCTCGGAAGATCTGACCAGTGCTTCGGGGGTCGTCCAGCCATGCCGCACCAAAGCATCGCCGAGGACCAGCAGTTCGACGAGGCGCAGATGAGCGGCGAGCTCGAGGAAGTTCCGTTCCGGCCCATAGTGGTCGCCCCTCGACGAACCAGACCGCCCCACTCTCGCTACTGGCGTGCCAGACGATCTCGCGGATCTTGGGACGCGCGATCGGCGCCGGAACCGTGACATGGATCCTCCCATCACCGGTGACGGGTAGGTCTCGCAGCACCGCGGCAGTGTGATGACTGAACGCTGCGGCGGTGGGGAGGACCAGCCGTGCGGCATCCGCGCGAAGTGCGAGCGTGTCCGGCAGATGCGCGGGCACCCGGACTCCCCGGAAAGGCTGGCGGAACCGGTTTCCACGCAGGACCGACCTCGGGATCCCGAGGCTCACGGCGTACGACACGGTGAACGGTCCGGTCAGCAGCTCGGCGGGAAGGTCGGAGGGAGCGGGCACCCGGAAATCCTGGCGGCCTCGCGCAGATCCATGCGCCGCTTATCCACAGGGAGCAGGCGTCGTGCCTCGAGGAGCAGGAACAGGCCACGTTCCCCGACCACACCTCCCCGACCAGCCAGGGTGCGAGGTGTCGTGCATTGCGAAGTAGTGGTTGACCGACGCCGCGTGCAGTTGACCACAACGCAAGGAAACGCAGAGTCGCAGACTCTTTCCGCATCAGCTCTCGCCGTGTGCACCGTCGTACGCCGGGACCACCCGGACCTGCTCTTCGGTGACCTCGCCGTCGACGATGCGGAAGGACCGGAACTCGACCGGACCTCCCGCATCGGCACCGTCCCGCGTGGACACGAGCACATAATGCGCGCCGGGCTCGGCGGCGTAGGAGATGTCCGTCCGCGAGGGGTACGCCTCGGTCGCGGTGTGCGAGTGGTAGATCACCACGGGCTCCTCGTCGCGGTCGTCCATCTCCCGCCACACCCGGAACTGTTCCTGCGGATCGAACCGGAAGAACGTGGGCGACCGATCGGCGTTGACCATCGCGACGAACCGCTCGGGCCGGTCGGCGCCGGCGGGTCCGGCGACCACTCCGCACGCCTCGTCGGGATGGTCGACGCGCGCGTGGGCGACGATCTTGTCGTGGGTGGCCTGGTCGATGGTCAGCACAGCCCCGACCCTATCCAGCCCGCCCCACCAACCAAGGGCTTCCACGGCAGGAGAGCCGCAAATGACCACGCCAGCCATGCGTACGGAAGCCTGGGGAGGTGTCGACGCTTTGCTTGGGCGCCGAAGGCCTGCTCAGCGTGGTCATTTGCCACCGGCGGCGGTCAGCTGATCGACGAGACGAGCGACTCCTGCAGCCACCCGAGCCAGATGTAGACGCCGTAGACCTGACGACGCCGGTCTTCCTCCGGCAACGCCTCCCACCGCTGCTCGTCGTCCTGTTCGATCCCCAACCGGGTGCCGAGGGCGAGCCGCAGATCGGTGAGCGTACGCAGCCAGGCCTGTACCTCGTCGGGGTTGATCGAGACGGTCACCTGGTCGGAGTACGCCGGATCGCCGAGCGACTCGAGGACGGTCTCGGCGTTCTTGACCTTGCCGTCGCGCAGGCCGTGTTCGGTGAACCGCCGAAACTCCCCCGCGGCATCCTCGTCGTCTGCGTAGGCGTTCGGGAACAGCCGAGCGAGCACCTCGTCGTCCGGCGGCTCCGTCGAACCCAGATGGCCGACGAGGGCGGCGAGACTGTCCGCGGGCGGTGGCGACGTCGGTTGCTCGTCGCGGACCAGCTCCATCAGCTCACCGACCAGGCCGCGGAGGATGTGCGCCTCCTCCGCGACGAACGTCGACGACACCACGCCGTGCCGGGCCCGGAAACCAGTCGTCATGTGACCCCAGTCTTCATACGTACGGTCGTCGTGCGTACGGTCGTGGTGCGCGCGGGCACCGGGTCCACAGCCAGGTCACGCGTCATGTGTCACCGGACTTCTGCAGGGTCGCCCACAGACCGTAGGAGTGCATCGCCTCGACGTCGCGTTCCATCTCTTCCCGGCTGCCGTGGGAGACGACGGCCTTCCCCTTCCCATGGACGTCCATCATGAGCTTCTCCGCCTTCTTCTGCGGATAGCCGAAGTAGGACTTGAAGACGTACGTGACGTACGACATGAGGTTGACCGGGTCATTCCAGACAATGGTCACCCACGGCGTGTCCGGCCGGACGACGTTCTCGACGTCGGGGCGCTCGAGCTCCACTGGTGCGGTCCCGCTCACTGCCCCATCGTGGCATCTCTCGGGCGTTCCGCTCTCCTCGCACCCCCCACAGAACGGATCGAACGCCACGTGGCGCACCGCACCGGGCCCGCCGCGGAGCGAACGCTGGTCGACATCCGTACGGACCGGTCTAGGCTCGAGCATATGGACGGGATGTCCGCCGGCGTCGCCTCGACTGCGCTGTACACCGACCAGTACGAGCTCACCATGCTCCGTTCGGCGCTCGTCGACGGCACCGCATACCGGCGTTCCGTCTTCGAGATCTTCGCCCGGCGGCTTCCCGACGGCCGTCGCTATGGCGTCGTCGCCGGCACGGGTCGGCTGCTCGACGCGCTGGAGCGGTTCCGCTTCGACGACGCCGCGCTCGAGCATCTCCTCGGGTGCGGGATCGTGGACGAGCGGACCGCACGGTGGCTCGCGTCCTACCGGTTCTCCGGCGACGTCTGGGGATATGCCGAAGGTGAGTGCTACTTTCCCGGCTCGCCGATCCTGGTGGTGGAGTCGAGCTTCGCCGAGGCGGTCCTGCTCGAGACCCTGTCCCTGTCGATCCTCAACCACGACTCGGCGATCGCGTCGGCGGCGTCGCGGATGACGACGGCCGCCGGATCACGCCCGATCGTCGAGATGGGTTCCCGGCGTACGCATGAGGCGGCGGCGGTGGCGGCTGCCCGGGCCGCCTACCTCGCCGGCTTCGCGGCCACGTCCAACCTGGCGGCTGGTCGCAGCTACGGCATCCCGACCCGGGGAACCAGCGCGCATGCGTTCACGCTGCTGCACGACTCGGAGCGGGCTGCGTTCGACGCGCAGGTCGCCGCGCTCGGCGAGAGTACGACGCTGCTCGTGGACACCTTCGACGTGCCCGCCGCCGTGCGGACGGCCGTCGAGGCGGCAGGCAGCGAACTCGGAGCGGTCCGGATCGACTCCGGCGACCTTCCGGCTCTCGCCCACGAGGTACGCGCCCAGCTGGATGACCTGGGCGCGACGAAGACCCGGATCCTGGTGAGCGGCGACCTCGATGAGTACGCCATGGCCGGGCTGGCCGCCACCCCCGCGGATGCGTACGGCGTCGGCACCGCCCTCGTCACCGGGAGCGGCCACCCGACCGCGGAGTTCGTCTACAAGCTGGTCGCGCGTTCCGCGGCGGCAGAACCCGACGCGCCCCTCGTCGGTGTCGCGAAGGCGTCGACCGGGAAGCCGACCCACAAGGGACGCAAGTGGGCGGTCCGCCAGCTCGACAACGAGGTGGCCGTCGCCGAAGTGGTGTCGACGCGTCCGGAGGACGAGCGGATCGGCCGGCCGTTGCTGGTCCCCCTGGTGAAGAACGGCGAGGTCGTCGGCCGCGAGCCACTCGATGCCGCGCGGGAGCGGCACCGGCGCAGCCGGGCCGAGCTGCCGGCGGCGGGCCGGCAGCTGTCCCGTGGCGAACCCGCCATACCGACGGCGTACGAAGAGCAACCGCGACGGTGAGCCGGAAGGAGGAGGAGTGCGATGGCACGGGCGCTGATCGTCATCGATGTCCAGAACGACTTCTGTGAAGGGGGCAGCCTGCCCGTGCACGGCGGAGCCGAAGTGGCGTTCGCGATCGGCGAGCTGCTCCATGCATGGCACGAGGCCGACGCACCCGACAGGGCGTACGACCACGTGCTCGCGACCCGGGACCACCACATCGATCCGGGTGATCACTTCTCCACCGAGCCCGACTACGTGAGGAGTTGGCCGCGGCACTGTGTCGCCGGCACCGACGGGGCCGGCTTCCATCCGAACATCGACCCGCAGCCGTTCGATGCGGTCTTCAACTGTGGTGAGTACTCCGACGGCTACTCCGCATTCGAGGGCAAGTCGGTCGAGGGCAAGGGGCTGGCCGAGTGGCTCCGCTCCCATGAGGTCGACCAGGTGGACCTGGTAGGAATCGCCACCGATCACTGCGTACGCGCGACGGCCGTGGACGCCGCGCGAGAAGGGCTTCGTACCCGCGTGCTGCTCGGCATGACGGCTGGAGTGCGCGCGGACACGACGGCGGCCGCCGTGCGCGAGATGCGGGACGCGGGCTGCGAACTCGTCGGCTCACCGGTGGTGCGCGAGGGCGATCCCCAACCCAGCTGACGGTCACAGGCGCGTTGACCCCGGCGTCGCGTGATCATGAAGACTCACCGGTGCTCCCGGCCCCGGCGAGGTTTCATGATCACCGGCGGAGATCGGTGAGTGCGGCGGTCAGGCGAGGACGCGGGACAGCTCGTCGTCGGTCAGCTCGTCCAGCCGGGCGCGGAGGCGGTTCGGGGTGATCGGGAGGGCACGCATCCGGATGCCGACCGCATCGTCGACCGCGTTGGCGACGGCTGCCGGAGCCACCGGCGTGGACGCCTCACCGGCGCCGAGTGGCGGCAGGCCGGGACGGTCGAGGAGGACCAGGTCGAGCGGGGGTACGTCGGCGAACCCCAGGACCGGATAGCTCGACCAGTCGACGCTCTCGATCCCGTCGGCGCCGTACCGCACCTCCTCGTGGAGTGCCCGGCTGAGGCCCTGCAGGATTCCGCCTTCGATCTGGTTCGCGAGACCGTCCGGATTCACGATGACGCCGGCGTCGCAGGCGGCCACCACCCGTCGGAGGCTGACCTCTCCTGTCGTCGTGTCCACGCCCGCATCGACGATGAGCGCGGCGTAGGCCTTCGACCCCTTGTATCTCGCCACCGCCACGCCCTGTCCCCGTCCGGTCGGACCCACCCGTTGCCGCCAGTCGGCGCGCTCGGCCGCGGCCTCCAGCACCGCGCGCGCCCGCGGATCGGACAGGTGGGCGAGCCGGAACTCGACCGGATCCTGGCCGGCCGCCTCGGCCAGTTCGTCCATGAACGACTCGATCGCGAACGTGTTGAAGTACGCGCCGAGACTGCGGAGCGCGGACGTCCGCAAGGGTCCTCTCACGTAGTCGCCGACGATCTCGCGGGCGGGGATGTCGTACGCCGGAAGGGCACTGCGTACTCCCCCTTCCCCACCACCCGCCCACGGCCGTGCCGGACCGCCCGCACGCAGCCAGGCCACCATCAGCCGGTCGCCGGTGCCATGCGGGCGGGACGTGTGCGCGCCGGTACGGATGTGGTGCCGCCAGCCCGTGATCCGACCGCCCGAATCGAGGCTCGCGTCGAGGTCGGCGGACATCGCGGGTCCGTACGGCTCCCACGTGAACTCGTCCCGCACCGAGAACTGGAACCGCACCGGCCGCCCGGGCACCGCCCGTGCCGCCAACGCCGCGAAGCCGGCCGCGTCGTCGGCGCCGTTGTGGCCGTAGCACCCGGGACCGTCGACGTGGCGGACGGTCAGGCGTTCGACGTCCTCGCCGAGCAGGGCGGCAAGCTCCCGGCGCAGCGGATAGACGCCCTGGCTGTGCGTCCACACGGTGAGGGGGCCGTCGGGCACTGCCCGGGCGACGGCGGCCGACGGCGCGACGGAGGCGTGGGCCTCGTGCGGTTTGGCGTACGACGCCGTCACGAGACGACCGGTGGCCAGCGCGTCGGCCACGCCTGGCTCCTCGACGACGGACTGGCGGACCGGTGGACCGCCCTCGGCAGTGGCGGTGTCGTCGACCAGCGGCGCCGGCTCCCAGCTGGCGGAGCGTGCGAGCCGTCGTACGCCGGCCACGGCCTGCTCCTCGCGCTCTGCCACCACGATGACGAGCCGGCCGTCGTGGACCACGGCCTGGACCCCGGGCAGCGTTCGTACCGCCTCCACGTCTGCGTCCGTCAACCCTGGGCCCACCAACCCTGGGCCCGTCAACGCGGAGCCTGTCAGACCAGCGTCGTAGGTCGGCGGAAGGTGGGCGCGGGCGTGCAGGAGGCCGGGCATCACCAGGTCATGGACGTACGCAGGAGCACCGGTCAACTTCGCCGCGAGGTCGATGCGCTGGACCGCCTGACCCACGGCGCCGCCGGTCCAGCGCGGCCGGTCGTCGGAGCGGATCGGCCCGACGG
>JBOHED010000348.1:0-14257 GCA_050700915.1 Actinopolymorphaceae bacterium
GGCGAAGTCGGCGAAGTTCCAGACCTGCTCGCCGACCACGGCCGGGATCCGGTCGAAGACGCGGTGGTTCATCTCGAGGTACTCGACCTGGTACTCCTCGCTCCACGGCTGCGGCACCACCGCGTGCAGGCCGCTCAACGTGTCGGCACCGTACTCGGTGATGATGATCGGCTTGCCGTCGCCCGCCCACGCCTCCAGCTCGGCCTGCCAGGCCCGTTCGGCCGCCGCCAGGTCGCCGCTGTGGACGTACCAGCCGTAGTAACGGTTGAGCATGAGCACGTCGGCGTACTGGCTGACAAGACACTTGCCGTGCGGCGCCATCATGACGTTGGCGAAACTGACCGGGCGGCTGGGATCGATCTCACGCGTGAGCGCGAACAACGGCTCGAAGTACGCCCGGGCGGCTTCGGTGTGCGACTCGGGCTCGTTCGCGATGCTCCACATGACGACACTCGGGTGGTTCCTGTCCCGGGCGACGAGTTCGCGGATCGCCTGCGCGTGCACCTCGCGGCTCGCGGCGTTGATCGTGTCGTCGGTGAACGTCTCGTAGCGCTGGCCGCCGAAGGCTGCCCCACCCAGTCCGGTGTTCTGGCCCACCGCGGCGGTTTCGTCGATGACGAGGATGCCGCGCCGGTCGGCGAGATCGAGCACTTCTTCGGCGTACGGATCATGCGACGTACGAAAGGAATTGGCGCCGATCCACTCCAGCAGCTCGAAGTCGTGGACGAGCAGGACGTCGTCGTGCCCCTTGCCGCGGAACGGCGCGTCCTCGTGCTTGCCGAAACCGGTGAAGTGGAACGGTTTTCCGTTGACGAGAAACTCGGTGCCGCGCACTTCCACCGTACGGATACCGACCGCGAGCGTGTACGAGTCCACCACCTCGTCGCCGCGCCCACTGTCGTTCTCTGTGTCGACGATCTCGGCGGTCAGGTCGTAGAGATGGCCGTCACCGGGCGCCCACGGATGGACGTCCGGCACGACAAGACGACCAACTGGCCCGGCCGCGCGGGCGACCTCACCGCCTTCGGGATCCCGCAGGACGATGCGTACCTCATACCGGTCGGCGGCGGCCGGGTCGCCGCCCGAGAGGTCGATGCCGTAGTCCACCGCGCCGGTCGTACCCTCCAGACCGGTCACGACCCGGAGGTCGCTGAGATGCGTGCGCGGGGTGGCGTACAGCCAGACCGAGCGGTGGAGTCCTGCATAGTTGAAGAAGTCGTGGTAGTAGATCTGCCGCGGTCCGTCCGGTCCGTGCTCGACCACGCCCGGTGGGATGGACTGCCACGACAATCGGTTGTCGACAACGACGGTGATGCGTAGCTCGGCGCCCGGGGTCGCCAGCGCGGTGATGTCGGCCTCGAACGGCGTGTAGCCCCCTTCGTGCGCAACCACCTGCGTGTCGTCCACCCAGACCACCGCCCGGTGGGTCGCCGAGTCGAAACGCAGGACGACGCGCTCGCCGGCCCACCCGCGCGGGACCCGCGCCGTGGTCTGATACCACACATCGCCCACGTGGTTGCGGAGCGCAGCGTCGGTGGTGATGTCGTTGTAGCTCGCCGGCACCGGCATCTCGCGCGAGCCCTGGAGCGGGGACCGCCACCAGCCCTGGGCGCGGCCGACAGCCTGGTCATCCCGTACGAAACACCACAAACCGTCGAGGCGCCGGCGTTCACGGGTGGGACCGTCCTGGGGACGCAGCATGGTCGGGGCTCCGATCGTCCGTGGGTCGCCCCGCGCGTGAGTTCTCGGAGGTCGACCCGCCTCTGGCAGCCCCATCCTGCGGCATCTCGTCATCGCGCGCGAGTGGGGCAATTCCCCGCCACAGCGAGGGTTGTCCGTGCCCGCCGTAGGGTGCGGTCCGTACGCACGAAGCAAGGATGGAGGCGGTCCTCGATGCGCGAACGCACTGGTTTCCCGGCCGGTGTCCCCTGCTGGATCGACACCGCCCAGCCCGACCCGCAGGCGGCGGTGGAGTTCTACTCCGGCCTGTTCGGGTGGGAGTTCGAGGACCAGCTGCCGGCGGACGCGCCCGCGCCCGGACACTACTTCGCTGCCCGGCTGGGAGGCCGGGACGTCGCCGCGATCGGCTCCCAGCCCGAGGGAGCGGCTTCCACGCCGATGTGGAACACCTACGTCTGCGTCGACAGCGCCGACGACACCGCAAGCAGGGTGACCGCGGCCGGTGGGCAGGTTCTCGGTGCGGCGTTCGACGTGAGCGATGCCGGACGGATGGCGATGTGTGTCGACTCGGGTGGGGCGTCGTTCTGCCTGTGGCAGGCCCGGCGGCATCAGGGCGCCCAGGCGGTCAACGAGCCGAACACCTGGAACTGGAGCGACCTCCACACCCATGACCCAGGTGCGGCCGCCGAGTTCTACGCCGCGGTGTTCGGCTGGGAGGCGACCCCGGTCGACTTCGGGTTCGGCGAGTCCATGATGTGGCGGCGGCCGGGCTACGGAGACTTCCTGGCGACCTATGACCCGAGCCTGCGCGAGCGGCACGGCCAGCCGGGTGTACCGGCCGGCTTCTCCGACGCGATCGGCTGGATGGCGCCACCGACCGGCGAGTCCGGACCGGACGCACGGCCACACTGGCACGTCACCTTCGCGTCCGCCGACACCGATGCCGCCGTCGACGCGGCCACGAAGCTGGGCGGCTCGATCGTGGCGCCGCCGTCCGACGCCGGAGGTGTCGCCAGGATCGCGACCCTTCGCGATCCGCAGGGTGCGGTCTTCACGGTCAGTACCTACACCCCGGCGACCTGAGCCTCAGTGCCAAGGGAAGGAGGCCGCCGTACCGGACGAGCGGAAATCCGTTCGTCGACGACCAGGACCCGCCGGCAGGATGTGGCCCATGCGGGATGAGCCGGCCGACCTGGGCGCTGACACCGTGGCCACGCTGCTGCGCGACCATTGGCGGCTCGACGTACAGACGACGACCTACGCACCGGTCGGATTCGGCAGCCATCACTGGATCGCCGCCGACGGCGACGGCGCGCGGTGGTTCGCGACTGCCGACGTCCTCACCCCACGCGGCCACCAGCTCGAACACACCGCCGACGAGGTCTTCGCCAACATCGCGGCCGCTATGACATCGGCGTCCGAGCTGGCCCGGCGCGGGCTCGAGTTCGTCCTCGCGCCGATACCCGATACCGGTGGTGTGCTCGTGCGTCGCGTACGGCAGGAGTGGTCACTGCACGTCCATCCGTTCGTCAGCGGGTGGAGCACCGACGGTGGCGCCTGGACCGACCATGCCGAACGTGAACGGATCGGCCACATCCTCGGCCGCCGCCATACCACTGACCCGCCGAAGGCCATGCCGCATTGGCGTCCGGACCTGCCCCATCGTGCAGCGCTGCGGTCCGCGCTCGACGACGTTGACACTCCGTGGGACGCCGGACCCTACGCCGAACCCACGCGCCGGCTCCTTGCCGAGACCGGCGCCGACATCGACACCCTTCTCGACCGCTACGACACACTCGCCCGCAAGGTCGAGGCGTCCACCGCACCGTGGGTGATCACCCACGGCGAGCCGCACAGCGCCAACGCAGTCCGCACCGCCGACGGCCGCCTGTACCTCGTCGACTGGGGCTCGATCAAGCTCGCTCCCCGCGAACGTGACCTGGCCAACGCGTTCGACGACCTCCAGATCGGTGCGGACATCCTGCCTGCGTACCGTCGTGCCGCCGGCGATGTCGCGCCGCGCGCCGAGGCGGTGCGGCTGTTCCGGCTGTGGTGGCAGCTCGCGGAGATCGGTGAGTACGTACGCCTGTTCCGCCATCCACACGCGCTCACCGTTGACACCGCCGAGTCCTGGAATAACCTCCAGCACTACGTCCCACCGGCCGAATCCTGACCTCTCCCGTGGGAGATTGCACGCCCTAGACTGAGCGACCATGGTGCCCAGGGCACGTGTGCGGCTCGGTGAAGCCTTGCGGAGATGGCTCCACGGCGTCCGCTCGGTGGCCCTGGCCGTCAAGCTGCTGTGGTCCGCCAAGCCCACCCTGGTGATCGTTTCCTTTGCCCTGCAGGCGGTATCCGGCCTGGGACTCGGCGCCGCGCTGTTGCTTGCCAACCACGTGGTCGGGCTCCTCCTGGCCAACGCGGGCTCGGGCGGACCTGGGCTGGAACTGATTCCGTACGTCGGCATCCTGGTCGTCGTCGCTGCCTGCATCGCCTTTGCCGGTAGTGCCCAGATGGGGACCCGAAAGCTGCTCGTGGAGCATGCCGTCCGTCATGTCCAGGGGTTGCTCCTGACAGCGGCCGCCGCGGTCGACCTGGAGGAGTTCGAGCGAGCCGACTTCCACGGCCGGCTCCAACGCGCCAGGACGCATGCCATCATGGCGCCGATGGGGGTGGCGGACGCCGTCTTCGGTCTCAGCATGGCGTTGGTCACGATGGTCGGTGTCGGTGTCGCCCTCCTGCTCCTCGCCCCGGTCGCTCTGCCGATCGTGCTGGCTGGCGCGCTGCCGCTCTGGATTCTTGGCGCGCGCAGGGGCTCGGCGATGTACCAGTTCACGTTCGGGCAGAGCCCGCATGACCAGCTGCGGCAGGCGTTGGAGGACACGGTTCTGACGCGTGCGAGCGTGAAAGAGGTTCATGCGTTCGGACTCTTCGACTTCCTCAAGCGTCGGTGGGACACGCTCTATGACGAACGTATTCACGGGGAGACCTGGCTTGTCAAGCGATCCTTGACACGGTTGAGCCTCGGGGCGGGGATATCGGCGCTCGCATTGGGCTGCACGCTGGTGGTGCTGGCGGTGCTCGTCGCGAATGGCGATCTCGCGGTCGCCTCAGGTCTCACCGCTGCGGTCAGCGTTCAGGTGCTGAGTTCTCGACTGACCTCGGCGGGGGTGTCGCTCGAGGCCATCTTCGAAAACAGCCTCCACCTCCAGGACTTTGCCGAGCTGACATCGTTGTCCCAGACGGAGAACCGGTGCCACGGTGGCGACCCTCCTGGACCGTTCCGTTCTGTCTCCTTGGAGTCTGTGTCGTTCTCCTATCCGGATACCAGCCGGAACGTTCTCGACTCTGTCGACTTCGCCTTACAAGCTGGCGAGGTTGTCGCACTCGTCGGTGAGAATGGTTCCGGGAAGACAACGCTGGCGAAATTGGTCTCCGGCCTGTACCGGCCGACCTCCGGCGTCATCCGATGGTCCGGCCGTGACATGTCGGAACTCGACCTCAACCTCGTCCGCCCTCAAGTCGCTCCGATATTCCAGGACTTCGTCCGATACCCCCTTCCGGCAGGGCAGAACATCTCGGTGGGCGACACTCGGCGGGTCGATGACCACCAGGCGATCCGACGTGCTGCAGACAAGGCTGGAGCCACGAATCCCCTTGCCAGGCTGCCGGAGGGATTCGACACCCTCCTGATGAAGGAACTGCCCGACGGTGCCGATCTCTCCGGTGGAGAATGGCAGAAGGTCGCACTCGCGCGGGCGTTCTTCCGAGACGCTCCACTCATCGTCCTCGACGAACCCACCGCCGCCCTCGATGCCACCGCCGAGCACGAGATCTTCACCAGGATGCGTTTCCTCGCCCATGGCCGAGCGGTGCTCCTCATCAGTCATCGATTCTCGACGGTGCGCGGGGCCGATCGGATCGTGGTCATTCACCGCGGCCGGATCGTGGAGGAGGGTACGCACGACCAGTTGATGCTCGCGCGAGGCCGCTACCAGCGCATGTTCACGTTGCAGGCGGCGCCTTACGCAGCAGGAGACACGAACAACACTGTCTCGACCTCAGGAAGCGGATCCCCGCCTCCGTGATCCCGCGCTCTGAGGCGCCGTGTCACCGAGGAGCCGCCATGTCCTGACTGCCCGGTGTGCGACGTTGCATGCCTCTGCGTGCTCGTGAGGTGCTTCTCGTGCACAGGGCAGTAGCCTCGTGAAGTGGACCCGGCAGCCTCCCGGACGGTGGGTGAGCCGGGTTTCGCGCGTCTGGATCCGAATCGTTCACACCTGACGGACGGTCGTGCCGACAGGTCGGACCAGCGCCCGCCACACTCCGGCCCGCGTCCAGGACAACGCCTCCGCATCACGGTCTACGACGATGCGCTGAGCGCGCCGGGCTACCATCGTCGACCAGCCCTTCCAGGCAAGCGCGTCGGGCGCTCCGGTTGCCGCGGTAGGCGGAAGCGTCGTACAGAAAACCTCCGGCGCGAGCGTCGTGGTCGCGGCGACGCGGTACGCCCCCTTTTGTATGAGGGGACCCCTGCACCAATAGGTTCGCGGCATGGCGCCCCTCATCCAACCGGGCTTCGCATGAGGGGCGCCCTCATCCAACAGGTCCGGCTGCCCGCCGGAGGTCTGGGACATCCGGCGGAGCCGCGTTTAGCGCCGGCATGCCACGGGCACCTGAATCCCGTCCGGTGCCGGCGAGAGGTCAGGAATCGTGGAGCCCACCAACGGCTTTCGGTCGACCATTCGCGGCCTCTCGACGCGGCTGCGGCACCGGCCTTCGTCGGGCCGGCGGCCGCGGATCGTCATCGTCGGGGCCGGGTTCGCGGGGTTCCATGCCGCCCGGCGGCTGTGCAAGCTGGCCAGGGACCGGGCCGAGATCGTCGTGATCAACCCCACCGACTATTTCCTCTACCTTCCACTGCTTCCGGAGGTCGCGGCCGGAATCCTGAGCCCCCGGCAGGTGACAGTGCCGCTGGCGACGACCCTGCGCGGTGTCCGCCTCGTCCCTGGCGAGGTCAACGAGGTGGACCTCGACGGTCGATCGGTCAGTTATGTGGACGCGGACCAATGCCGTCACACCATCGGCTACGACCGGCTCATCCTCACCCCGGGCAGCGTCAACAAGCTCTTGCCGGTACCAGGGGTCTGCGAGCATGCGCACGGGTTCCGCAACGTCGGCGAGGCGTTGTTCCTCCGCGACCATCTGATCGACCAGATCGAGCTGGCCGACGCGAGCACCGACGCTGCCGAACGGACCGCGCGCTGCACGTTCGTCGTCGTCGGCGCCGGCTACACGGGTACGGAGGTCGCCGCCGCGTGCCAGCTGTTCACCGGCAAGGCCGCCGCCCATCGCAGCGGCCTGGCCGACCAACCGTTGCGCTGGTTGCTCGTCGACATCGCCGACCGGCTGCTGCCCGAGCTCGACGAGCGCCTCTCAGGGACCGCCGAGCGAGTGTTGCGCGAGCGGGGTGTCGAGATCCACACCGGCACGTCGGTGTCCAAGGCCAGCGCGGCGGGGGTCGAGCTGTCGACCGGCGAGTTCGTTCCCACCAGGACGGTGGTGTGGTGCGTCGGCGTACGACCGGATCTGCTGATCGAGAGTCTCAGCCTACCGACGGAGATGGGCCGGCTGTGCGTCGACGAGTACCTCTCGCTGCCCGACCGGCCGGAAGTCTTCGCCTGTGGAGATGCCGCGGCCGTCCCGGATCTCACCCGGCCCGGCCAGTTCACGCCGATGACGGCGCAGCATGCGCAGCGCCAGGGCAGGCGGGTCGCGGAGAACGTGGCCGCGTCGTTCGGGGCGGGGCGGATGCGCCCGTACAAGCACCACGACATGGGGTTCGCAGTCGATCTCGGCGGATTCGCCGCCGCCGCCAATCCGATGCAAGTGCCGGTCTCGGGCCTGCCCGCCAAGGCGGTGACCCGCGGCTACCACCTGGCGGCCATCCCGGCGAACCGGGCGCGGATCGCCGCGGACTGGCTGCTGGACGCGGTCCTTCCGCCGCAGGTTGTCAGGCTCGGGCTGGTCCAGCCAGGGGAGGTCCCGCTCGACTCCGACTCGCGTGACCGGCGTACGCCCGTCGACCGGCCCGCAGAGTTTCACCCACGCAGCAAGGGGATCTGACCGCCCGCGAGAACGATGTCGACCTGGCGTGGCGACAGCCCGTGTCGTACGGTGTAGTGCTCATCCCTGCTGGTGTTGACGATTCTCAGCGCGTCGCCGGCCGCCAGGGCGTCGCGGACGCCGTCGAGCAGCAGCACGTCGTCAGGCCCGATCCGGTCGTAGTCGCCAGGATTGGCGAACTCCAGCGGCAGGATGCCGAAGTTGACGAGATTCTGCCGATGGATCCGGGCGTACGACTTCGCGACCACCGCGCGCAGCCCGAGATAGCGCGGCGCGATGGCAGCGTGCTCGCGGGAAGAACCCTGCCCGTAGTTGTCGCCGCCGACGACCACATGTGCGCGGCCGCGGTCACGATGCTCAGCGGCCTTGCGCGGATAGTCCTCGTCGACCTGGCTGAAGGTGAACCCCGCGAGCTTGGGGATGTTCGAGCGGTACGGAAGGGCCCGCGCGCCGGCGGGCGAGATCTCGTCGGTGGAGAGGTTGTCCCCGACCTTGAGCAACACCGGCGCCTCGATCCGGTCCGGAAGCGCCGCCAGGTCCGGCAGGCTCGAGATGTTCGGACCCTTGACCAACCTCTCGCGTAAGGCCTGATCGGGAGGCAGCGGCGGCACCAGCATGTCGAGGTTGACCGAGGCGCGCGCCGGCAGCCGCAGGTCGGGACAGTCGAGGTCGAGATGGTCTGCCAGGTCACGCGGATCGGTGATCACCCCGGTGAGCGCCGCTGCCGCCGCCGTCTCCGGCGAACACAGCCACACCGAGTCTTCGCAGGTGCCGGAGCGGCCGGGGAAGTTCCGCGGGAACGTGCGCAGTGAATTGGTACCCGCGGCCGGCGCCTGGCCGATCCCGATGCAGCCGAGACAGCCGGTCTGGTGGATCCGGACGCCGGACGCGATCAGGTCGAACGTCGCGCCCATCCTCGTCAGGTCGGCGAAGATCTCCCGCGACGACGGGTTGATGTCGACACTCACCGCGTCGTGGGTCTGCCGGCCCTTCAACATCGCCGCCACGATGGCGTAGTCGCGCAAGCCGGGGTTGGCCGACGAGCCGACGACCACTTGGCTCACCGGTGTGCCGGCGACCTCGCGTACCGGCACCACGTTGTCCGGGGACGAGGGCCGTGCGACAAGGGGTTCGACGGTCGCGAGGTCGATCTCGTCGACGAGGTCGTACGCCGGATCGTCGTCGGCGAGGATCTCGGTGAAGTCCTCCACGCGGCCTTCGGCGCGGAGAAACGTGCGTACCGCCTCGTCGGCGGGGAAAACCGTCGTCGTCGCGCCCAACTCGGCGCCCATGTTGGCAATAACGTGCCGGTCCATCGCGGAGAGGCCGGCGAGGCCCGGCCCGTGGTATTCGATGATCCGGTGCAAGCCGCCCTTGACACCGTGCCGGCGCAGCATTTCCAGGATGACGTCCTTCGCCGACACCCACGGCCGCAGCTCACCGACCAGGCGTACACCCCAGATCTCGGGCATCCGCAGGTAGGCCGGCTGGCCGGCCATGGCGAGCGCTACCTCCAACCCACCCACCCCCATCGCGAGCATGCCGAGTGATCCGGCCGCGCAGGTGTGGGAGTCGGAGCCGACCATGCTCGCGCCAGGAACTCCGAACCGCTGCATGTGGGTGGGATGCGAGACGCCGTTGCCTGGTTTGGAATACCACAACCCGAAACGGCGACAGGCCGAACGAAGATAGGCGTGGTCCTCGGCATTGCGTTCGTCGGCCTGGAGCAGGTTGTGGTCGACGTACTGCACGCTGAGCGACGTCTTCACCCGGTCGATGCCGAGCCCTTCGAGTTCCTGCATGACGACTGTGCCGGTCGCGTCCTGGGTGAGTGTCTGGTCGATCGCGAGGCCGATTTCCGCGCCCGGTTCGGGCGTACCGTCGACCAGGTGCGCGTCGAGCAACTTGCGGGCCACACCGCGTCCCACTGCGCCTCCCATCACCGGCCCCCTCGCCGCCGTGAGGGTGCGGTACGAGTGACGTACGCCTACCCGCTCGGCCGGGTGACAACCGCATCGAGTTGCTCCGCCGCCGCCGACTGGAGCAGGGCGCCCCTCACACTGACCTATTGGAGGAAGGGCCCCCTCACGCAGACGCGGACTGGAGCAGGGCGCCCCTCACACTGACCTATTGGAGGAAGGGCCCCCTCATCCACGCGACGACTGGATGAAGGGCCCCTTCCTCCAATTCCTGGAACCGATACCTCTAGAACATGGCCTCTCCCTGGAGGCCGATGACGGTCCCGCCGCCGGCCGGGGCCGGACGGATCTCGCTCGCGAGCTCGCACTCACCGTCGAGGCTGCAGCGGACGAGTGCCTGCCGTTCGTCCTGCGTCACCTCGACCACCACGTCGCCGTTCTCCTCGAGGACTGGCTTGGCGATCCTGCCGGAGGCGTTCAGCTCGAGTACGGACCTCCCCGTTTCGAGGTCGAGGAGCGACTCGGGCGGGGACTCTCCGTTGCCGGCCGGGCCGGCGACGAAACGCCTGTCGGCGGAGAACGACTTCAGGTAGTGGTCGCAGTTCTCCCACAGCGTCCTGGGTGGTCGGGTCCTGTCGGACGTGTCGACGACGGTGTAGCACGAACCCAGGAAGTCGTCGCTCTTGCCTCTCGCGGGCTTCTCGACGAGGAAGCGGCCGGAGCCGTCGGAGGCTACTGCCCTGCCGAGGCCGTTGATCGTTCTGACCGCACCGGTCTCCGGGTTCCAGAGCCCGGTGCTCCCGTTGTCGGTCGACTCGGCGGAGAACACGACCAACCCCCGATGGAAGCCGACGGGATTCACCCCGAACTGCTTGACGAGTGTGCGTTGCACCTCGTCGCCGGTGCCGGTGTCGACGGCCACCAGAGTGTTGTTGTCGGAGCATCCTTCGCCGGAGGCACCCGGGCACTCTTCTTCCTCCCAGACCACCAACCGGCCATCGGGAGAAACGACCGGGAAGCCGGAGATCACGGGAATCGGGAGAGTCGCCCTGACCTCTCCGTCGGGGCCGATCAGCCGCGACGTCCTTGCCGACCCGCCGTCACTCTCGCAGCACACCGTCTCGACGAGATAGCCGCCGGCGACCGGGAGGAACGACACCGTGTCGTCCTCCTTCACGACGCCGATCGGTGTCTCCTGATCGCCGTCGTGGATCACTCCGTCGGCGTACCACGGCGAAGCCGGGGCCTTTCCCGCCGGCAGCGTGTCCAGGTCGATCGAGGCCTTGGCCGCGGCCCGCGGCTCCTTCGCCGACGCCGAAGGGCGCGGCTCCGGTGACCGGGTGTCGATTGGCAGGATCTCGGTCTTCCCTCCGGGCGTACCGCCGCCGGCGACGTCGAGCCCGACCGGCAGCGCGATGGCGAGCGCGGCGACACAAGCGAGCCCCGCGCTGAGCCGGCGCCGGAACCGGATCCGCCGGGCCTGTGTGTACGCGCGCCGCGCGAGGTCCGGTCCCGCGCTCACCTGGCGGACCTGCTGGTGGAACGATGCGGTGAGCTGTTCTTCGATGTCGGACATCATCAGGCTCCCCCCTCTGCGGTCAGGTAGGACGTGGACTGGGTGCCGTTGTCGGCGAGCCGCTTCCGAAGGGCGGCAATGGCCCTGCTGGTCTGGCTCTTCACGGTGCCGACCGAACAGCCGAGTGCCTGCGCGGTCTGCGCCTCGCTGAGGTCCTCGTAGTAGCGCAGGACGACGGCCGCCCGCTGCCGTGGTGGCAGGCCGCACACCAACGTCCAGACCTCGTCCCGTTCGCCCATGTCGGGCGGACTCCACGCCTGCTGCTCGGGCACACCGTCGGTGCTTCGCTCGCGGCGACGCCATGCCCGCCGCCACCAGGCCGTGTGCTCGTTGACCATGACGCGGCGGACGTACGCGTCGAGCGAGCCCTTGTCGCGGATCCGCTCCCAGGCGAGATACGTCCGGGCGAGGGCCGCCTGTACCAGGTCCTCGGCGGTGTGATGGTCCCCTGTCAGCAGAAACGCCGTGCGCACGAGCGCGTGTTGCCGCGCCGCGACGTACGCGCTGAACTCCGCAGTTCGATCTGCCACCCTTTCCACTCCTCCCGTTTGGTGTACGACTCATGGGATGCCGCTCATCAGCCGAAAGGTTGCAAACGGGCCTGTATCCGCGCTGAGCCTGTACCGCTCCGCGGGACAGAACACCGGCTTGGCGTCACCTCGGACACCTCGACCTATGTCGGCGTTCTCGACCAGAGATCCGCGAGCTCGGTCAGGGTGTCGGTGGTACCGGTCTCGAGCGCGTCACACACGGTTTCGACGCGGTAGGCGATGGTCGCGGCGCGCACGTCGACCTGGTGGCCGGTCTGGTGTGAGTACTCCCCCGCGAGCCGGCGCAGCAGGTCCGCAGGGCCGTCCGCGAAGTAGCGAAGGTCGAAGCTCGGCACCCCGATCTGGACGCAGGAGAAGTCCCACACACCGGTGACCTCGCCCACCGTGCCGTCGAGGACCAGGTTGCTGGTGTGGAAGTCGTTGTGGAGGACGACGTTCGGGCCCGGAACCGCGCTGGCCCCCCAGGTCGCCGCGTAGTCCGCCAGCAGTCTCTCGACCGCCGGAAGCACCTCACCAGGGAGCTTCTTCATGCCGTCGGCGATGCGTACGACAGGATCGGTGTCCGGGCTCGCGACCGGTGTCGGGATGCCCAACTCGGCTACGTCGACGGGCGTGAAGAACGTATGCATCGCCGAGAGGAACCGCGCGAGGGACGTCGCGAGAGCGTCGCGCTGCCAGTCGGGTGCGGCGAGGTAGGCATCGGCGTCGAACTCCACGCCGGTGAGTGTGCGATAGGCCGCGAAGCGCGTGTGCCTGCCGGTCCACTCCACCTTCGGGGTCTTGGCTGGCAGCCGACCACAGACCCGATCGAGGATGGCGAGTTCCCGCTCGAACGGCAGCGCGTCCTCGCGCGGGAACCGCAGGATCCACCCGTCGACGGTCTCCAGGACCACGTTCTCCCAACCGGACCGCCGGACGGCACCGTCCAGGTCGACCTGCTGCCCCTCTGCCGCGACCGCGGCGACGAGCGAGTCCAGGTCGAAGTTGCTGGCGACCGGCGCGGACTCGTACCGCTGGTTCTGGTTGTGGACCTGGTTCTGGTTGTGGACCTGGTTCTGGTTGTGGAGCTGGTTCTGGTTGTGGACCTGGTTCTGGGGCTCGGGTTGGGGCGCCATGGGTCCGCACGCTAACCTTCGCCACCGCCGGCCTCCACCGGTTTGCCAGCACTGCTCGCCTGTGGACAACGACAGTTGTTGGAGCTTTTCCCGTCTCTAAGCGGGAATAGCTCCAACAGGTCGCGGGGCGGGGAGGCACATTGTGGATAGCCGGAGCGCCGTCCGTGCGGGATTGGCCAAGCTGTGGCGTCATGCCAAGATCAGTGCCGCGTCCGGACGGTCATGCGTTCGACGAACTCGCCGCCGCCCAGGACGACGTGGTCTCGCGCGCCCAGCTGCAGCTGTACGGGTGGGATGACCACCATGTCGACGCAGGCGTCCGCGCCCTTCGCTGGATGGCGTTGGGGCATCGGGCGGTCGTACTCCATCGGGGACCGCTCACGTCGCGCCAGCGGCGGTGGGTCACGGTCCTGAACAACGTCCCGACCGCCACGCTTGCCGGGCTCACCGCCGCCGAGGAACTCGGACTTGTCGGCTTCGGACCGAGACAATCCATGTCGTCGTACGTAAGGACACCTGGGTTCCACGCCGCCAGCCCGGCGTCAAGGTCCATGTCTCGCGGCGCTTCACGGTGGCCGACCGGCATCCGGCGCGGGGCCTGCCGACCGTACGGGTGGAGCGCGCCCTCGTCGACGCAGCGACGTGGACGGCGAACCCGCGACGAGCAGCGGCTATCGTCATCGCCGGCGTCCAGCAGCGGCTGACCCGTCCGGAACGTCTGCATGCCGAACTCGGGAGCGCCGGAGCCATCCGTCACCGGCGCCTTCTCGCTGCCGTGTTGTACGACGTCGAGGTGGTACGCATGCATTGTCCGAACTCGACTTCGTCCACCTGTACCGTCGGCACCGCCTTCCGAGGCCCGACCGGCAACGAAGGCGCCGAGACGCGGACGGTCGGGTGCGCTATCTTGACGCGCGCTTCACCCGCGCGGACGGACGGGTGCTGAATGTCGAGATCGACGGTGCCGCGCACTTCGGTGTCCTGGAGGCGTGGGCCGACATGGAGCGCGACATCGCCTTCCTCGCCCTCGGCGAACCCACGATCCGGATTCCGAGCGCTGTCCTACGCACCGACCACGCTGGCGTCGCTCGACGCCTCCACGCCCTGCTGACCGCGCCGCGATGAGGGCCCCGCCCCCGCGCCCTGTTGGAGCTTTCCCGCTTCTAGATGGTTGATTCCTTGAAGATCGTCAGTGGTCGTAGGTGGTGAGTGATCGTTTGCTGGTGGCGCCGGTGGTCCAGTTGTGCCAGATGCCGGCTGCCATGGCGAGTAGGCGTTGGGCGATGCGGG
>JBOHED010000349.1:0-10852 GCA_050700915.1 Actinopolymorphaceae bacterium
ATCCCGAGCCTCCTGCCAGTTGAAGGGACCCATTCTGCTTACACGGCAGCCAACTCCGCGTCTACCACCACCCCTGCCTTGTAAAGGAACCTCGCTGTTTCACGCTTCGCTGAGCGCGGGTCAATTCGAGCCGCGCTACGAGTGCGTGATCGTCGCTCCCCTACTGTGTTAGCCTGACCCGGATCTCGGGGTACGAAGGAGGTGGTCTCCATGCGCGATGTGTTCAGCGCGGTGACGCCTCCTGCCGGCACCTGAGCCACCCCGGGTTCTCTTGAGGCTCACCGCATCACACTCCTGCGGAGGAGCCCTTCCATGCAGAGCCTCGTCGAAGACTGCGGCCCGAGCGGCCGGATGCACGTCGACCAGGTACTACGAGCTCGACCCGGTGCAGGCACACACCCAGCTCGCCGACCTGATCGAACGTGGCGCGCTGGAGGCCACCATTGGTGACCGTCTCGGTGACCTGCTTGCCGAGGCGTTCGACGCGATCGCGCTCGCACCGCTCGCCCTTACCCATACCGATGCCTCGCCAGGAAACGCGGTACTGACAGCGACCGGCCAGGCGATCCCTGTCGACCTGGAGTCCGCCTGCGTCGCGCCTCCGACACAGAAGCGGTGGGGGAGCTTGCCGAGCACCGTTCGCTGGCGATCGAGCAGAACGCAGACCACGCTGGTCACGCCATCCACACAGTATTCGTCGACGATCTCGACGCTCTCGTTGCACAGATCGCCGGGCGTGGAATCGAGCCGGTGAAGCGGGAAACCTATCCCAATGGTGTACGCAAGGCGCTGTATCGCGATCCGGACGGCAACGAGATCAGTTTCGGAGGTGCCCCGCTCTAGTCTCGAACGTCAGGGGGCGCGTCGGATTCCGTACGGCCTACCGAATTGCGGAGAACGCAGAGCTCATTTCCTTCTGGATCTGCCAGGACCACCCAGCCGTTGCCGTGAGGGCCACGCTTGTCGTCGACGAGCCTTGCGCCGAAACCCATCAACCGCTCGACGTCATGGTCCCTGTTCCCGTCCGGCCGCAGGCACACGTGGACGCGGTTCTTGCCGGACTTCGGTTCTGGTACGCGTTGGAAGAACAGGTTCGGCCCGCCTGGCAGGGCGATCGACGCCTCTGGATCGCCGGGATGGTCTTCCTCGTTCAAGGGCTGATCGAAGACCTGGCTCCAGAACAGGGCGAGTTCGTAGGGGTCGGCACAGTCGAAGGCAACATTGAACAGCGAGATCGACATGCAGGTCCATTCGGCAGATGGTTGGCCAGGGAATTGTGATTCCATGTGCGGACGTGTGCAACGGGATTCTTCCGTTCGCAGGCCCAGTCATCCGAGTGCCGAGGCGCTATCCACGGCGCCCGATCGAGGACGAGGACCCGAGCCGGTCGCCGCTGCACTGGTCTCCCTGGCCCTACGCTCAACCACACATTCCTACAGTGGCAGGCCGCGCGGCGTGACGGACATCTTCGACTTCTCGACCTTTCCGACGCTTACCACCCAGCGCCTTGTGCTGCGGGACCTGGAACCCCACGACGCGCCGAACCTGTTCGTCTGGCGGAGCGATCCCGAGGTCCAGAAGTACAACTCCGAGCCGATGCGGGACGAAACGGAGGCGGCCGCCCTGATCGACGAGCTGCGCCGGGAGTACTCCGCACGAAGCGCGATCCACTGGGCGGTCACGCTTCGTGGCGATGGCCGGGCGATCGGGCTCTTCGGATTCGTCTCCTGGGAGCGATACCACCATCGCGCCGACATCGGCTACGACCTCCGACGAGACTGCTGGGGGCGCGGGATCGCCACGGAGGCACTCGACGCGATGCTCCGGTTCGGGTTCACGAGGATGCGACTCAACCGCGTCGAGGCACAGACGATCGCCGACAACCACAGGTCCGTACGCCTCCTGCTGGGACACGGGTTCCGGCGGGACGGCCTGCGGCGGGCGTACTCCCTGGAAGAGGACGGCACCTTCCATGACGGCGCCATCTACGGCCTTCTCCACGACGAATACCGACCTGCCGTACGTACGGACTGACGAACGGAGGAACTGACCAGGAGGCACGCGCCCACCAGACCGTCAGGTCACAGGCACAGTTGGGCGCGACCGACCGGGCTGAGGTCGGCGGGCGTCGGTCGTCGGGTCCAGGTGGTCTCGTAGTCCTCGGCCGCGAAGTCCGACGGGCTCCTTCCCGCGACGAACGCCTGCCCGCACCGGGCCGCGTAGGCGGCGTTCTTCTCACACCACGGCGAGGCCGGGATGTACATCACGTTGCCCCAGCCGCGTTGGTCCTCGACCGCGGCGACGGAGTGGATCAGGTCGCCGTGCCACCAGACGGTGTCGCCTGGGTAGACCGCAGGGATGGGCGTGAGGGCGGGCAGGAGTACGCCGTGGTGCTGCTCGGTGACGGGCAGGGCCTCGCCGTTGGCGGCGCCGCACAGGTCGTCGTCGGGAACGTCGTCCTGCAGGGCTCGAAGCAGCAGGTAGGCCATCGCGTGGGGGATCGGGACGACGTGGAGCACGCCGTCGGTGGGTTCCATGGCAGACAGGGCGGTCCACCCCTGGAACGTGCGGAACGCCGAGCACATGACCGTCGAGGGGAACTCGTCCACGTCGGTGCGGTAGGCGCCGTCCCACGGATCGTAGGCCTGCCAGTTGCCGTCGAAGACGTGCCGGAAGACGTTCTGGTAAGCGGGCAGGAGCCAGCGTTCGACCGAGCCGGAGTCGGTGTGGGGCGAGAGCCCTTCCGAGGTGGTGCCGGGTGGACGCCGACGCACCCGGTCGGGATAAGCGCAGTCTCGGGACGGGTCGAACCACACGCGCCCTTCGGACTCGTGCTGCCAGAAGCCGTTGAGAAACTGCCGGGTGGCGACCATGTGGGCGTCCTCGCGGGCCTCCAGCTGCGGTCGTGACCAGTAGATCGGGAAGATCGGCGGTACGCCTGCGGCCAGTCCGCCGAAGACGCCGTCGTCGAGATAGCGGTAGGTCTCGGCGAAGTCGTTGCGCTCCACGTAGTCGACCAGCTGTCGGTCCCACGCCTCCGCGCGGTCCCGGTCGAAGGTCCCACGCACGACGACGCAGCCGCGCCGGCGTACCGCCGCGTGAAGCTTCGCCGGCACCGTGCCGGCGGCGATGTCGGGGAACTCGACCACCGGCCAGACGTCCGCACCGGCCGCCCGGGCGGCGACCACGCCCTCCACCTCCGTACGGACGGCGTGTTCGACCTCGGTGAACACCTGTCGGTAGTCGCCGATCCGCCGCCGGAGCTCGGCCTTGGCGCGGACGATCGCCGCGGGTACGTCCACCGGGCTCTCCACTGGGACCTCCACTGGCACCTCCACTGGTTCGCGCGCCGCCATGTCACTGTCTCACGAGGTGGCGAGGTCGATGGCGCGGACGATCGCCTGCCGAGCGACATCCTTGTCGGCTCGTGGACCCAACCCGCACACCGAGGCGACGTCCACCGGGTGGCCGACCGCCGACTCCACGAGGGCGAGCGCCCGCACCTGCTCGTCGAGCGGGTGGTACTCGTGGGCGATTCCGGCGATCAGGCGGGTCTGCCGCGGCAGCGCGAGTCGCCGCAGGTGGGCGTAGTAGTCGGTGGTCAGCGGTGGGTGTGGCCCATCGGCCATCGGAATGTGGACGAACTCCAGCTTTCGCCCGGCCGGCCAGCGCTCGACGATGGCGTTGGTCAGGTCCACCATGGCCGCCGTGGAGCGAGGCCTGGCGCCAGGGTTGTTGTGCAGGCTGCCGAAGCACAGGTGTACGCCGATCCTCGACCCCTCGGGGATCATCGCGGCGAGGCCGGAGACCGACCTGGCCCCGATCGCGACGGGTAGTCGCCTGAGCCCACGCGGCGTCCTCGCCGACAGAAGGGTTTCTCCCGGGATCTCCAGCTGGAAGACCACGTCCTCTCCAGCCAGCTCGTGGATCCGGGCGGCCTCCCGGACGGTTGCCTCGACGACCGGGCGATAGTACGGCCAGATTCTGCCGGCTGGCTCGGTGCTGCGCCCGTAGTACTGCAGAAGGCGATGGTTGAAGGCGATGACGGCGAAGCTCACCGGGCTCGGCAGTCCCACCTGGAGGCGCAGATCGGTCCGGTCGTACTCGGCCCTGAGCTTGGTGAACACCGCCCACGCTTCCTGCGCATCCCTGAAATAGCCCAGATAGTCGTCGAGCGGATCGTCCCGAAGTGAGTGGCCCCGCCGGAGTCGGTACGTGGGACGGTCGGTCAGGCTCGACCAGTCGCCCCGGGTGACGTACTCCAGCGCCGGATGTGTCGCCAGCCCGTCGACCATCGGCGCGACGTACAGGCCGCGGCGGCCGTTCTCTCCGCTCGGCAGCAGTCCGCGCAGGTGCGCCCCGGCGTGGTCGAGGAAGAAGCGCATGCCTTGCTCGACCGTCACGATGTCCGGAGGCAGGCTCCCCACCAGGTGGATGGCACGGGTCGGCTCCACGAGGACTCCTGGTCGGTTCGAGGCTGCCGGCGTTCAGGAGCGAACGTCAGCAGCGGGACAGGTCCTTGCAGTCGATGCCGTCCCGCGGGAGGTACGCGGCCGAGGGGAGCCAGGTGCTCAGCACCCGACTGCGGAGTCGGCCGTCGATGCGCCTGGACATCAGGCGGGCGGTCGCGCTCGGGTCGCCGGCGAGATGCCGGTCGAACCACGCCCGCGTGTAGTACGCGAAGACCTTCAGCTCGGCCTCGGTGCCGGTCGCGGGGAGTCCGACGTCGACCTCGCCCGGACCGGCCTGCTGCGCGAAGTCCATGTGTTGGGTGCCGCGGACCGGTACCAACATGGTGGCGACACCCGCGGCCCGCCACGGATCGAAGCCGGCCCACTTCTGGTAGGTGGCGTCACGGGTGAGGCAGAACGGGCGACCGCCGTCGGAGGTGAGACTGAGGGCCGGTGCCCGGGGGCGGGTGTCCCGGGCGGCAAGGTTGAGCATCGACTTGCAGGCGTCCAGGCTCAGCGTCGGGTACCGCCGGGCGAAGAGCATGTCCCAGGCGACGACCGCGCGGACCCGCGGGTCCACCTCCTGCGCCGCACCGACCGCGGAACCGCCGAGGGAGTGCCCGGCCGCGCCCAACCTGCGCGGATCGACTCGGCGTACGAACGGATTCGCCGGTGAGACCAGGTAGTCCAGCCCGCTCCGCACCGCATCGAGCCTGGCGGCCTGGCTGCCGAGCACCGAGTCGGGGAACAGGTGGTCGAGGTCGCCGCAGTCGAGAAGTCCGTCCCGGCAGGCCGGGAGGGCGAGGAGGTCGGACCGTCCGATGCCCTGGGGGTCGATGGTGACCGTGACGTACCCGTGGCCGGCGAGATCGCGCGCCGCCCACTGGAACTCGTTCTGTGTCGACAGTCCGGCCGGAACGATCACCACCGCCGGCAGCCGACGAGTGCTGGCATCGGCCGGAGCGAAGACGGTGGCGAACAGGCACGACCCGGTGCCGCGTGACGGGATGGCGACCTCTCTGCTCTGCCAGTCACCCTGCCAGTCGTACGCAGCACGCGGTGTGTCCACGCCCGGCAGCGGCGGAAGGCCGAGGAGCCCCGCACACCGGGACCGTTCGGTCGAACTGTCGGAGTCTGTGGACCGGATCGTGCCAACGGACCGAGCGGACCGGGGTGGGTCTGCGGACCGGGCCGAGTCCCTGGACTGGAATGGGTCTGTCGACCAGGCGGGATCCGCGGGGGCGGCGTCGACCGGTATCGCCACCGCCGCCGTCCATGCCAGGCTCGCCGCCACGAGCGTCAGGGCTGCACGTATGCGCCTTCGCACGATCTACTCCTTGATGATCATGATCTCGGCATCCTAACGGCGCGCACGCGCGGCTAGCTACGCTCGCGAGCGATCGGCTTCGATGACCTTGCCCGGACATCCGTCGAGGCCCACCTCGGACGCCTCACTAGGATGACGATCAGTTCACGGAGCGGTGAGTAGGTGGAGACGTCGATGAGCGACACAGAAGGATTCCAGGCGCCGACCCCTGCCGGCGTCTACGATGCCGCCCTCGGAGGCACGGCCAACACCGCTGCCGACCGGGCGGCGGTCGAGCGTGCCAGGCAGGCCATGCCCGACGTGATCCTCGGCGCCTGGGCCAACCGTGGATTCCTGCAGCGGGCGGTCAGCCGGATGGCGCACGACCTGGGGATCCGGCAGTTCCTCGACCTTGGCTCTGGCATGCCGACCCAGCGCAACACCCACGAAGTGGTCGCCGACGCCAGGTCGGACGGCAGGGTGGTCTACGTCGACGTCAATCCGGTCGTGGTCGCCCGGTCGCGCGACATCCTTGGCGGGGTCGATGACACGGTGGCGATTCAGGGTGACATCCGGCGGCCGGATGCGGTCCTGTCCGACCCGGAGACCAAGCGGCTGATCGACTTCACCGAACCGGTCGGCGTCCTCGCCGTGGCAGTGACGCACTTCCTGTCCGACGAGGACGATCCGTGGGGGCTGATCGCGCGCTTCATGGACGCCGTTCCGGCGGGTTCCTACCTCGCCCTGTCGGCCGTGGCCGCGGATTACCAGGAAGAGACCTGGCGCGAGGCGCTGCGCCAGGCCGGTCCGAACTACCATGCGTACCCGCGGTCGCGCGCAGCCGTGGAACGCTTCTTCAACGGGCTGGAGATCGTGCCGCCGTACGAAGGCGCCGACCCGAAGGTCGTCCACATCGGCCTGTGGGGCGCCGAGGATCCCGAGCTGGCCGACGACGACAGTTCCCGACTGGCCTATGCCGCGGTGGCCCGCAAACTCTGACTGTCGACGACCCGGCACGCCGGGTGCCGTGACGTAGCGCAGGCGCCCAGCTACCTGTTCGTGCGCGCGTCAGTAGGAGCGAACCAGCGTCTTCGGGGCCTTCGACTGCCAGGCCTCGGCGCTCACGAGTTCGGCCCGAGGTCGCCGTTGTAGAGAAGCATGATGGTGAAGTTGTCGGCGTACGGCGCGTTGAGCAGGATCGGGTCGTCGTCCCCGGGCCACCGGCCGACTCGGACACCTTCGAGGACAGGGTTGTTCCCGTAGCGTTCGTTCAGCGGGATGATCGGCAGCAGTTCGTTGAACGCACGGGCAGCTATGGTCACGTTGCGCTTCTGCTTCTCCTGGTCGAGTCCCGCACCCGCCTCCTTGACGACGTGCTCGAGATCGACCGTGCCGAACGCCTCGGTGTCCTGGGTGAGTTCGAAGGCAATCCCCTTGCCGCCCTGGTTGGCCGCGATCGGGATGTTGTGGGTGAACAGTGCGTTCACGAAGGCGAAGTGGGGATGTGGGTCGGTCGACGCGCCCCAACCTTGGACGGCGAACTCGAAACGGCCCTTGTCGACATCGATCGGGTGCTGGGTGAACGTCACGCCTCGCATCTCGAGTCCGATGCCGAAGCCGCGCAGTTGCCTGGTGAGACTATGAGCCGCGCCTGCCCAGTCGAAGAACTCCGACGGATAGCTGATCTCGTAACGCGCCGGCTTTCCCTGCGGTGTGAGCCATTTGCCGTCCTGCCTGGTCCAGCCGATCTCCTCCAGCAGGGTGGCTGCCTTGTCGGGTTCGTGTGCGTAGGGCTCGAGTTGGTCCTGATCCTCCTTCGTCAGCCAGTCCGGCACCTGGATGTCGGAGAACCCGGCCATCAACTGGACCGCTTTGTACGACTCACCACTGAGCTTGGCGATCAGCTCACGGTCGACGGCATGCGCCATTGCTCGCCTGGCCCGGACGTCCTGGAACTCCGGCAGTGCGTCCAGGTTGATGAACAACGCACCACCGAAGTAGGTGGGAGGACGGAGAATCCGGATGTCCTTGTTGACGAACTCCTTCTCCGTGGCGACCGGAAAGCCGTGCGTGGCATAGTCGACGTTTCCGGCGAGGACCACCGGCGTGATGTCGGTCGTCTCGCCGTTGCAGAGCGTGATCGAGTCGAACCTGATCCTGTCCGCGCCCCAACCCTTCTCGTTTTTCACCAGCGTGAGCTGTGCGTTGGTGATGCTGTCGAAGTCGTAGCGGAACGGTCCACTGGTCAGGACATCATGGTCGGGATTGCTCGGACGGTAGGCCTGCAGGTCCTTGTTGAGCTTGCCACCCTTGTCGCTGTCCAGGCCGTCGCCGGTCTCGAACAGGTCGCTCGCACGCTGGGCGAATTCGCCGTACATGGCGTGGGGGAGCACCTGTGCCCTTACGACGTACCGCTCCACCACCGTCGACGGGTTGTCCATCGTGAACACCACGGTGTGATCGTCGGCCGCCTCGACCTTGTTCAGGAACTGCCACTCGGTCTGGCGCATCACCCGCCGACACAGGAACGTCGACACCACGTCCTGACTGGTGAGCGCAGTGCCGTCGTTCCAGGTGAGTCCGCTCCTGATCGTGTAGGTGAATGTCCGGGCATCCTCGTCGAACTCCCAGGCCGAACCGAGGAGCGGCAACCACTTCTTCTCCTGCCAATACCACATGCCACCCGGCAGGAAGATCAGGTCGTGATAGATACCCAGCTCGATCGCGTCCGTCACCCCTGCCATGAGGTTGAAATGACCCTTCGGCGGCACCTGGTAGGGCCACCCGCCGTGGAACTCCCTGCGTGCGTCGTCCCCGCCGCGCCCGCCGTCGCCGTCACCGCCGCAGGCTGCCAGCGTCGTCGCGCCCGCCGCTCCCAGACCGACGAGCTCCAACACCCGCCGACGGGACAGCTGCCGACCGAATGTCGGTGATGTGGTCATCCGCAGTCCTTCCACGGAAATGCTCGATCAGTTTCGTTGTCCCCGTTGCTCGTTGCTCCGTTGTCCGTTGTCAGGGTGTCGCGTCGCGTGCACGCCTCGCCCGCGCGGTCGTCGTCTGCTGGGCCTCCCGCCACGGAAACACCTGGGGCGACGGGTTTGGCGTCCGTGGTGTGCCGCCGCCGATGATGTACGCCCGACGGTGGTCAGCAGACCGATTGGCCGATGCGTAGTGCACGGTCCTGCTGTGGTGGATGGTCGCCCCACCGGGCGGAAGCGGGCACGCCACGGCGGCCGAGACGTCGACGTTGCCTGGGACGGCCTCGAGACCGTGTACGCGAGGGTCCCCACCGATCGGCCGGTGGGGGATCACGTCGCCCTTGTGGGAGCCGGCAATGAAGTGCATGCACCCGTTGTCGACCGTCGCCTCCTGGAGCGGGATCCAGATGCTGACGCTGTTGTAGCGAAGGGCCGGATCCCAGTACGCCTCGTCCTGATGCCACGGCGTCTCCGCACCCTGGCGCGGCGGTTTGTTGATCGCGTGGTCACCACCCCTCTGTGCGGTCGGCCCCAACAGCTCGAGGAGCACCGCCTCCACCCGCTCGATCGTCTGGCTCTGCAGGATCTCGGGGGCGTACTGCGACGGCTTGAGAATCTGCGGAAGGCGCGCCTCGCCGTCGTCCTCGTCCGGCCCGGCAAGATCGAACTGGTTGCCTTCGGCACGCCCAGCCCGGCTGCTGAAAAGGCCGTCGTAGATGGCGCGCATGCGGGTGACCTCATCGGGCGAGATGAACGAACGCAGCGCAAGGAAGCCCTGCTCGTGGAAGCGGGTCACCTCCTCGGCCGAGAGAACGCTGCCGGCAGCATCGGGAGGTGGGCGCACATCGCCTGGCGTGGTCGAGTCGTTGACAGGGGCCATGCCCTGACGCTAGGACCGTGCGTGTCCAAAGGCGTCCGCAATCGAACGTGAGAGGAAATCGAACGTGGGACCGACGGACCGGCTGGATCTGCGGGAGGAGGACGTTGCCGTGCCCGGCATCCTCGTCGTTGGCCGGTACCGGCATGCGTACGCCCAGGTGGGCCTCACCCCGCACTCCCATCCGGGATGCGTCGAGGTCTGCTTCCTCGCGCGGGGACGGCAGCGCTACCGCCTGGGTGGGCATGTCTACGACCTCAGCGGCGGGGACCAGTTCGTCGCGCTCCCGGGCGAGGACCATGACACCGCCGGGGAGCCGCAGGACAAGGGAGTGCTGTACTGGCTGATCGTGCGGATCGACCCGGAGCCGGCGCCGCTGCTGTTTCTCGACCGCGCGCGTTCGCGGGCCGTCAAGAGGGCGTTGCGCGCCATACCGGCACGGCAGTTTCCCGCACACAGCGACGCGGGCGCCCTGTTGGAGGACGCGATCACCAGACTGGTCGGCCCACGCAGCCGTCTTGGTCAGCTCCACGCCGCATCACTGCTCACGCAGTACCTACTCGGAACGGTCGCGGCTGGCGCGGCGGCACAGGAGCGGACGGTCTCCGAGGCGGTCAAGGACAGCCGCCGGTTCGTGGCCGATCATCTCGCGGAGCCGATCACCGTCACTCGCCTGGCGCAGGTCGTCGGCCTGTCCGTACCCCGCCTGCATGCCCGGTTCCGGGAGGAGATCGGCGTTCCGCCAGGCGAGTTCATCCTTCGTACCAGGGTCGAACGGGCCCGGACCCTCCTCGGCGAGACCGACCAGTCGGTGACCGACATCGCCCATTCGTTGGGTTTCTCCAGCGCGCAGTACTTCGCCACCGCGTTCAAGCGCCTGACCCGAACCACGCCCACGTCGTACCGGCGAAGCGTCCGGTCCGATGCCGGGTCGGCTCGCGGGTGTCTCGCGCGCTCGCCGGTCGGATGAGGGCGCCCCTCATGCGCCCGGCGCCCCTGGCCCAGCGGCCGGCAGACGCCATCGCCCGCCGAGCTCTTGCCGCGGGATCGAGTAGGGCGAGCCTGCCGGAACTCGCTCCTGGCCGGGCGCTTGCGACCGGTCTCGGTCAGGCGCCATCGGCTGCCGGAACAGGTCAGCGCGAACGGCTGACGGAGCCTTGACATCACCACATGCAGGGAAGAACATCAATGCACAAATTTTGGTGAATCGTTTCATGGCTCGACCCGCCAGTGGCCGACG
>JBOHED010000350.1:0-2899 GCA_050700915.1 Actinopolymorphaceae bacterium
CCGGGTCGGAGATCTCGAGGGCGGCGTCGCGGGCGTCCTCGTAGGTCTTGAGGTCGTCGTAGGCGATGCCCTTCTCCTCCAGCCAGTCCTTCCGCGCGAACCAGCCGGAACCCATGGTGTAGAAGGGGATTCCCCACCACTTACCGTCGATCACCAAGGAGTATTCGGCGGTCCCACCGGCCGGACCGAGCGCCGCCACCAGCTCATCGACGACATCGGTGACGTCCTCGATGAGGTCGAGCTCATGCATCTGCGAGACGAACCGCCCGGCGTCCACCGACGCCATGTCCGCGACATTGCCGGCCCTGACCGCGGCCTGTTGCTTGGCGACGAAGTTGCCCTCGTCGGCGTTGAACGTGGCGTTCTTGACCGTCGTCTTCGTGTCCTTGGCGAAGGTCTGGAGGATGTTGTCCACCGCGGTGTTCGCCTTGTCGAAGTACTGCCGCGTCGACAACGTGCGGGTCGTCTGGCCCTCGAACTCCTTGGCCTCGTCGAGCAGCTTCTTCGGCACGGTGGCGTTCGACGCCTGCGGCGGAGCACTCCTTGTCTTGCTGGCTTCTGTCCGGCACGCCGCCAGGCTGGGGACGGCAAGGGCCGCGCCCACCAGGCCTGCTCGGGCGAGGAACCGACGGCGATCCAAGCTGGCTGGACGCTCCATGAGCACACCTCTCACGTACACCTCCAACAGCGAAAGTTTCGGACTGTCGGGAGTGGATCGACACTGGGTGGCGTCACCACAGTGACCCGCGTCGGCAATTACCAGATGCTTCGCAAAGAAGGCGTAACTCAGCAGGTGGCGGCGCACACGCTCCGGCAAAACGGCCGACACCCAGGCGCGCTCCATGCGTAGAGCGCATTGGCGCCATCAGCAATCGAAACGTTCGCAGGCGTTGGCGCGCATCCAGGAGAGCCCGAAAGTTTCGACTCGCAGTCGACCGGGTTGCGAGGCAGCTGCCCCTGGCACCACGTGACCGATCTCGGAACACCAGCGGGCGGACGGCAGCCGGGTGAGAAATGCTGAACACGTTGACGACCGACTACGGAGGGCCTCTCCATCCATGCGCATCCAACCCACCCCTGACCATCTCATCGAGCTCACGCATGAGTGGTCGGGCGAACGTTTCGCCGACGGCCGACCCCGGGTTCCCGACGACGTGCTCGACCGGCTCCGGCTCGCCACGACCGAGGAGGCGTGGGGCACCCTGCGGCGCGCGGGCTACGACCGCCAGTTCGCTGGTGGATGGCGAGAGACCCACCCGGGCGCGATCCTCGTCGGCCGCGCGGTGACGTCACAGTTCCTTCCGCATCGACCCGACTACGACGCGGCGACCGTCACGGCGGGGGCACGCGAAGGCCATCTCACCCCCGACAAGCAGAACTCCTGGATCATCCAGACGTTGCAGCAGGGCGACGTGATGGTCACCGACATCTTCGGCAAGGTGAAGGAGGGTACGGTCGTCGGCGACAACCTGAGCACCGCGGTCGCCGCCCGCACCGGTGTCGGCGCGGTCATCCACGGCGGTGTCCGCGACTACCAGGGAATCGTGGAGCTGAAGGACGTCAACTTCTTCTTCCGTGACGTCGATCCGACACCGATCCGGCACGTGACACTCGCGGGCATCAACATCCCCGTACGCATCGGAGAGGCGACGGTGCTGCCCGGCGACATCGTCCTCGGTACGCCGAGTGGGCTCGTCTTCATCCCACCGCACCTCGCCGAGCAGGTCGCCGAGTCCAGCGAGAACACCCGTACCCGCGACGTGTTCGGAAAGCTCCGCCTCGCCGAGGGCGTCTACACCAGCGCCGAGATCGACGTCGGCAACTGGCCGGACCACATCGAGGCAGACTTCCAGGAGTGGAAGAAGGAGCAGCGGTGACCGCGGATCCCGAGCAGCTGCTGGACAATGTCACGACCCATTCCCGCCCGAGCGACCTACGCATCACCGATCTGCGGATCGCCACCCTGGTGGGGGTTCCGTTTCGTTCGACCATCATCCGGATCGACACCAACCAGGGGATCTCAGGTTTCGGCGAGGTCCGGGATGGCGCGAGCAAGACCTTCGCCCTGCTGTTGAAGGCGAGACTGCTCGGCGAGAACCCCTGCAACATCGACAAGTTGTTCCGTAAGGTCAAGCAGTTCGGCCACCATGCCCGTCAGGCCGGCGGCGTGTGCGGGGTCGAGATGGCGCTGATGGACCTTGCGGGCAAGGCGTACGGGGTTCCGGCGTACGCCCTTGCGGGTGGGAAGTTCCGCGACCGGGTGCTCTGCTACGCCGACACGCCACGCTCGCCCGATCCCACCGTGCTGGGCGAACGGCTGCTGGCCCGGCGTAAGCGTGGATACCAGTTCCTCAAGTGTGACGTGGGAATCGACCTGCTCTGGGACGTCCCCGGCGCTCTCATCGCTCCACCGGGCGCACGCGGATCCCGGGAGACGATGCATCCGTTCACCGGGATCCAGGTCACCGAAAAGGGAGCCGAGCACCTCGCCGCGCATGTCTCCACCGTGCGCGACATCGTGGGCTACGACATTCCGCTCGCGGCCGACCACTTCGGCCATATCGGTGTCAACTCCTGCTTGCGGGTGGGCCACGCGCTCGAGCCGTACACCCTTGCCTGGCTGGAAGACATGGTGCCGTGGCAGTTCACCGAGCAGTGGCGCGAGCTGACCGCATCACTCGCGACGCCGACCTGCACGGGTGAGGACATCTACCTCGCGGAGAACTTCCGTCCGTTGCTCGAACGCGAGGCTATCCGCGTCGCCCACCCCGACCCGGCGACGTCCGGCGGGATCCTGGAGACCAAGAAGATCGGCGACCTCGCCGAGGAGCACGGCGTCGCGATGGCGTTGCACATGGCCGGCACGCCGATCGCCACCCTGGCGAGCGTGCACATCGCC
>JBOHED010000351.1:0-14999 GCA_050700915.1 Actinopolymorphaceae bacterium
AGAGACACGGCATCAGGCAGGCCGACCGGATCGATGAGACCGCGAACGCCGAGCGAAGGGTGACGTGAAATGTCAGCAGAGGAAGCCTCGACGCGCCCGTCGGAGCACTCCGGTCCCGGCCCGTCGATTCCCAAGGGCCTGAAGGGGTACGTACAGTTCACCGGTCCCGGCCTCCTGGTAGCGATGGCGTGGCTCAGTGCCGGCGACCTCGTGACCGCCTCGGTCTCGGGTGCGGACTACGGCTATGCGCTGATCTGGGCGCTGGTCATGTCGCTGATCGCGCGGTACTTCTTCGTGTCGGCGATCGGGAAGTACATCCTCGCCAACAACGAGGGCAGCGACTCGATCATGGCCGGCTTCCACCGTCTCTGGCGGGTCCTGCCGGTCCTCATGGGCGCGATCGCGTTCGCCGTCGGTTTCATCGTCCAGACCTACATCATCAGGGGCGCCGCCACGGCCGTCTACAACCTGGTCGGACGTCCCGGCGACTCCCCCTGGGGCATCTTCGTCTTCGCCGTCGTGCTCGTCGGACTGACCACGGCGATGCTGCTGGCCGGACGCCAGTACAAGATTCTCGAACTGGTGGCCCGCCTGTCGGTCGTCGCGCTGCTCGTGACATTCATGATCGTTGTCGCGCTGCGCGGATTCGACGTCATGGAACTGCTGCGCGGAATGGTCTTCCAGGTCCCCGAGGACGCCGGAGGATTCCGGTCCATCGTCATCGTCGCAGCGATCATCGGGGCGGTCGGCGGGTCGGCTGCCAACCTTCTCTACCCGTACTTCCTGCAGGACAAGGGCTGGAACCGGCCGGAGTACCGGAAGCTGCAGATCGTCGACCTGCTCATCGGCATCGTGGCCATGGTCATCATCAACCTCGCCGTCTGGATCATGGCGGCGGAAACCGTACAGGGCCGTGGCTTCAACATCCAGGACGAGAACGACCTGGCCCAGATGATGCAGCTGGGAATCGGTGCGCCGGGGCCGGTTCTGCTGTGGCTGGGGTTGTTCTTCGTGACGTTCAACTCGTTTCCGGCATATTCGTACGGCTTCACGAAGGTGTTGCTCGACGGGGTCCGGCACACGTTTCCTCGGGTATCGGACCCGAACGCCGATCTGGAACGGGTTCGTGGCTTTCGGTGGCTGCAGATCGGCGTGCTCCTCTGCCTACCGTTGCTCTTCTCCCTGCCCGTCGCGCCGAACTTCGTCGTGCTGACCATCGCCGGGCAGGCCCTCCAGGCGTTGACCGGACCGATCATCATCGTGGGGATCATCATTCTCACCAGCAGCCGCCGGTTCATGATGAGTGCGTACGTCAACAAATGGTGGGAGACCGCCGCGCTGATTCTCATCGGAGCGATCGGGCTGTGGGCCACGTACGGCACGATCAAAGGTTTCTTCGGCTGAGCGGATTCCCGGGATTTTCCGGGAAAGATGCACCCCATGGGGGATGGGGCTCCTCGACCTCCGGCCGGCCGATCGCCTGCGACGCTGCGCCGGTGGCGCCGCATGCTCGCCGACGAGCGGGAGGAGGCCAGGGTCTACCGTGAGCTGGCCCGCCGACGCGCCGGCGAGGAACGCGAGATCCTGCTCGGCCTGGCCGATGCGGAGGCACGCCACGAGGCCCACTGGGAGACACTGCTCGGCGCCGATGCAGGTCCGCCGCGCCATGGCACCCTCCGGATGCGGCTGCTGGCGTACCTCGCCCGCCGGTTCGGTTCGCTGTTCGTCCTGGCCCTCATGCAGCAGGCGGAGAGCCGGCGCTACGCGGCTGCCGCCGACGTGCCACCCGCGATGGCCGCCGACGAACGCATCCACGCCGAGGTCGTCCGAGGGCTGGCAGCACGCGGACGGACCCGGCTCTCCGCCACCCTGCGCGCCTCCGTCTTCGGCGTGAACGACGGTCTGGTGAGCAACGTCTCCCTCGTCCTCGGCGTGATCGGCGGCGGGGCGAGCAGCAGCAGCGTCCTTCTCGCCGGGCTGGCCGGACTGCTCGCCGGAGCGTTGTCGATGGCCGCGGGTGAGTACATCTCGGTGACCTCGCAGCGTGAGCTCCTGGCCGCGTCCACCCCTGGCGAGGGGGCCGAAGCCTCCCTCCCCCATCTCGACGTCGACGCCAACGAACTCGCGCTCGTCTACCGAGCGCGGGGCATGCCCGCAGCGGAGGCGGAGCGGCGGGCCCACGAGGTGCTGCGCCGCCAACCCACCCATCCGACCGCCCCCGGTGCGGGCGGTGCGGGCGGCGTTGCCGGTGCTGGCGTCGAGGTCGTCGGGAGCGGCATCAGCGCGGCGAGGTCGAGCTTCGTGTTCTTCGCGGCCGGCGCGTTCCTCCCGGTACTTCCGTTCCTGCTCGGGATGGAAGGCGGCGGCGCCGTGGTCATGGCCGGCGTCCTCACCGGAGTCGCCCTACTGCTCATCGGCGCGACGGTCGGTGTGCTGTCCGGCGCGTCACCGCGGCAACGCGCGCTTCGCCAGCTGGCGATCGGAACGGCCGCCGCGACCGCGACCTACCTGCTGGGCCTGGCGTTTGGGGCGGTCGTCGGCTGACCCGCACTACCGACGGGACCGCTCCTTGCGTTGCGGCTCTTCCTCGGGTGCGCCCCGCTGCCGGGGCGGACGGGTCCGACCCTCTTCCTCGGACTCGTCCTCTTCGCCGACGGGCTCCCTGCGCTTCCGGTCCTTACCCTCCTCCGAGGGCGCTGACTCAGCACCGGCGTCGCGTTCCTTCTCCGCCTTGACTGCCTCGTCGTGGTCGCGAACCACCTCACCATCGCGGATCTCGCCGCGCCAACCGTTGTCAGCGTCCTCGTCCTCTGCCTGCATCATCACGTAGCGGCGGAAGAGTTTGAGATCCAGACGTGCACGCCGACCCGGTGCCCGCCAGAGATTGGCGGTCTTCTCGAAGAACCCGTGTGGTACGTATTCGAGCACGACAAGGACCTTGGTGAGCTCGTCCTCGATCGGGTGAAAGCTGACCACGCCATTGACCTCGGTCTGGCCCTCGGTACGCCAGACAATGCGTTCGTCGGGAACTTGCTCGGTGATCGTGGCCTTCCAGCTCCGGTTGGACCAGGCGACCTTCGCCTTCCAGCTGCTCTGCGTACGGTCCTCATCGTCCAGGTCGACGCTCTGGGCGCCCTTGGACCACTTCGGGAACTGGTCGAACTGTGTCCAGTGGTTGTACGCCACCTGTAGAGGTACACCGACATAGAGGTCCTCGACGATGTTCATCGACTTTCGCCCAGATCCGCCACCTTTGCCACCGGCTTTGAACACACTCTTCACCTTCTCCCCCACATCCTTCAGGCCGGCCTTCGCCATCGCCTTACCAGGTGACGCGCCACCGAGGGTCTCCTTCAGAGTTCCTGCGACCAGGCCGCCCGGACTGGATTTGCCCTCGGCCACATCGCTCAGACCGCGGGTCATGCTGCCGACCTTGCCGCCAAGGCCTTGGATCATCCGTTGCGCCTTCGCGGAAACGTACTTCTCGCCTTCCTCGAGCAGCCTCTTCGTCGCCGGGTTCCTCGCCGCGGCGTTGCGCACTCCGCCCCCGATGTCGGACAGGCCGGCCTTGCCGGCACGCTGCTGTTTGCTCGCTGCCTCGCTCAACGTCATCTCCCCCTCATTCCCGAGTCACTCGCGGGATCCGCGCGAGCCGGCGCCGGTAGGCGTACGACGGACGCGCGTACGTGACATGCGTTCAGACGGCCGCCGCGGGCGAGGCGTACGCGACGGGCGTTCCTCGTCCTCACGTTCGCCCTCTGGCTCGCCGGGCTCCTCACCTCTGGACTCGGGTTCCGTGCCCTCGTCCGGCTTCTGTTCCGGCCGCTCCTGTTCCTGCGGTCCCTGTTCCTGCCGCTCCTGCTCCTGCTGCTCCTGCTCCCGCTGCTTCGCCTTGCCGTCGGATGCTGCCTCCTCGTCCTCCGAGTCGGGTGCACCGGTCAGCTTCGCCGTCCGCTGGTGCAGATTGTCCGACAGCTTGTTGAGCGGAGCACTCACCACCGCACCTGCGGCGGCGCGGCTGGTCGAGACCAGCTCGTTGCGGACCTCGTCACGGATCTGCCCGAACTCCTGGGAGTTCGCAAGCCGACCGATCGCCTCCCGTCCGAGAGAACGCACATCAAGGCGCTTGCCCAACAGCACAGATCCCAGCAGGAGCGCCATCTTGACCTTCTTCCGGCGTCCGAGTACATAGCCGCCGGCCACGGCCATGGCAATCTTCGTCGAAGTGTTCATGAACTCGTCCTCCTCCGCGTACTTCGCTAGTAGCCCTCGATCGCGCGGGACTCGGCCTCCTCGAGGCGGTCGAGAAGCTCGTCCTCTCTCCGGTCGAACTCCTCCGGTGTGAGCGTGCCGTCATCGAGGGCGCGGGAGAGTTCCTGCAGCTCGGAACGGATCCGCGCTGGGTCGTAGTACTCCTCCTCACCGACTTCGGCGATTCGCCTTGCCACCCAACCGACGCCTCGCGCTGGCGCCAGTGGGAGGGTGAGGAGTCCAGTCACGATGCCCACGACGATCACTCCTCCTGCACGTCCACAAAACTGTACGGGGGCAGCGGGCCGATCCGTTGCAGCCGGACGTCGGGACCGAGCCGCGCATCGAGCCGGTCGACCGTTGCGACGAACTCAGGCGTGCGGTCCCGAACGACAAGGAAACTCACGTTGGCGGCGGCTCCCCTGACCGACGGTCCCGGAACGCACCGCACCGCCAGCGGGTCGAGCGTCTCGACGAGCTGCTTCCCGATGTCGTCGTACCGTGTCTCGATGGCGGCGGCGACGTGTTCGCCGAGTTCGATCCGGTCCTCGATCGAGGTGGCACGTTCGCTACGCAGCCGGCGAATCGTCGGATCGCTCGTCGCAACCTCACGGACCAACTCGTCCTCGTCGCAGAACGCCTTCACGTTGAACTCGATCCGACCCTCGAGCGCACCGAGCATCGCGAGGTGGATCTCGTTGTCCTCGACCAGTTCGTCCCGCAGACTCTCCTCGTCGCGGGCGACCACACCGAACCGCATCGGCAGAATCGTGCCCTGCTTCATCATCTCCTCCAGGACGCGCTGGTGAGCGGTCACGTCCCTGCGCTTCGCCCGCAGGTCGGTCGGAGCGTCACCGACGACAGCCGCCACCCGTCCGGCGTCCATCCTCCGTAGCCTCGTCGGCGGCTCGCCGACACCCTCGATATCGTCAATCTGGCAAGGATGTTCGACGTCGACGATCCCGTAGACATAGGTCGCTGCCGACCGTGTGGACGACCCCTGCGCCGTTGGCTCGCCGGTGTCAGTCATCGCGCTGCTCCGATCGTTCGCGGGACCTGCCGCGCGGACGCGGGATTCCTTCACGCTCCCGCTCCCCTTGGTCCTCGCCACTACGACCCTTTTGGAACGCCTCGGTGAACGTCTCCGCCGCTCCACTCAGTGCGCCCTTCGTCTTTCCGCTCGCCCCCTGCTCCTGCAACTCGCCGACGAACTCGGGAAGCTGCCTGGGCTTCTTCTCGGACAGGTCGAGCCGGTTCACCGCCTCCGCGAAGCGGAGATAGGTGTCGATACTGGCGATCACGACCCGGATGTCGATGGTGAGAAGCTCGATCCCCACGAGCGACACCCGGATGTACACATCGATCACGAGGCCCTTGTCCAGGATGAGTTCGAGGACGTCGTACAAGCTGCTGGAGTGGGGTTGCCGGGCGACTCCTGAACCCTGGTGCGGCATCACAGTCATCGGTGGGCCCTCCTTCCTGGGTCGGTCATCGGCCATACCGGGTCCAGGTCCCAGTCAGAGTCGATGGTGCGGGAATGTCGATGGTGCCGGTCGACGAAGGCTGTGAGCTCTGCTGTCTGCTGCTCGAGGGCCATCAAGGCACGGCCGAGTCGTTCCACCTGCACGTCGGTGAGGCTGCCTGCATCCATCCGGCGTAGTGCCTGGCGTTCCAGGAGCTGCCGCACGATGTCGACGAGGACCACGACGAGGCCGGCGATGCCCGCCTGCCGGTCGTCGCCGTCTTCGTCAGGGTCCCCGGACCGGTCGGCCGAGAGATCGCTCTCGGTGCGAATCAGGGATGCAGCCTCGTCACCGTTGCTTGCTGGCCGCCCAACTCTTTGCCTGTCCGGCGTACGGGCGTCTGGCGTACGGGCGTCTGGCGTACGAACGTCTGGCGTACGGACGTCTGGCGTACGAACGTCTGGCGTAGGGATGGCCGGCTTGGGGCGACCACCGTCGGGTCGGGATGCGGCATGGGGGCCCCCTGCCGGGGCGGAGTCGTCGGCACGGAGGGTGTCAACGGACGCCAGGAGGAGTCGGAGATCGAGCCGCACCAGGTCGACGTCGGCAAGGGTGAGCAGGACCGTCCCATCCAGGTAGGCGCCCACGTCGAGCAGCCGGTCGAGAACATCGACCAGCGAGCCGTCGTCGAGGGCCAACCGGCGTTCGCTCATGGCGCCACCTCCTGCCGAGACCGCGTCCTGGGGGCGGCGTTGCCTGGCTCACGGCTGGCCGGGATCGCTGCCCCGCTCCGGTCGAGAGGGCCGACGTCCTCGGTGGGTATCTGGACGAAGTGGTACGGCGGCCACGGACCGGTCACCTCCAGGCGGAGACCCTCGTCGGCGTGCCGGGAGGCCACGGCATCGACAGCCTCGTGGAAGCGGCTCTCCGTCGAACGGGGGACTAGGTACACAGCGTCGAACGCGACCGCCGCTGGATCACCCTGTCGTGAGCAGGCCCGGATGACTGTCTCACGAGCGTGCGACGACAGGTCGTTGTCGATCTCGGCGGCGACGGTCGCCCGCAGCTGGCGGGCGTGCTCGCGCTTCTGGCTGGCCTGGCGCCGGCGCAGCATCCACTGCGTACCGTCGGACGCGTCCTCCGCGCTCGGCGGCTCCTCCCGCCCGGGAACTGGCTCCGGCGCGCGGGCCCTGACGCCCCATTCGGCAGCGCCGTCGACCCGGTCGAGTTCCGCATGCAGGTGCTCGGCCCGGGCGCGGAGCACGGCCCGCACCTGGTCGCGGCTCGGGTAGAGCGCGCCGAACCGGAGCGGCAGCGCGGTGACCTGTGCACACAGGCGTTCGAGCACGTGCTCGTGCGCGCGGACCGCCTTGTGCAGCCACCCGTCCGCACTGAGATCTGGATCGTCGCCACTGGCCCGGAACCCGCCGACGGGTACCTCGGCTGTGACGGCCGCGAGGTTGTCCATCGTCACCAGTTCCACCTGCCGGTCCTCCACGCCGACGAGGTCGGCCACGTCGACTGTCCGGGCCAGGTCGTCCGACCTGACGATGGCGTACAGATACCAGGCCGTCTCGCCAGGCAACGACGGCGACGGTGACGGTGGTGGCGACGGTTCGGGCGTGGTTCCCTTGGCCGGCGAACGGCGTGCCCGCCCCGCGGCGGGGTCGACCGGCCCGCCGGAGTGCGGGGTATCGAGCCACCGCGCGACGGTGGCGCGGTAGTCCTCGGCGAACCGCTGGGCGAGCTCCTCGCACACCAGGCTCCGGGCGCGCCGGTCGGCGTCGGCCACCAGTGACTCGATCTCCGGTGGCGGCCGCCCACGGAGCAAACGGGTCGGGACCGGGTCACTCATCGGACCGCTCCGCGCCATGGGAGACCGCGCGAACCTGCTGGCGCGCGGCTGACGGGGATTCCTCGGCCGAAGGCAGGCCGGCGGCCCGCACCTGGCGTTCCAACTCCTCGACCCGCCCCTTCAGGTCCCGGTTCTCCTTCGCCAACTGGTTGTTTCCGGTCAGGAACGGATCGGTGGTCCACCAGTCGATCCCCATATCGCGGGCGGTGTCGACCGAAGCGATCAGTAGTCGTACCTTGAGGGTGAGAAGCTCGATGTCGAGAACATTCACCATAATGTCGCCGGCGATGACAATTCCCTTGTCGAGCACTCTTTCAAGAATGTCGGCTAACGAATCGTTGGAGCGCGACACGGGCGCCGTGCCGGTCCTGCGGTATTCCGGTCGTGCAGTCACAACTCACCTGCTTGGTTACGGGTATAGCGGCGAGTGCGGTGATAGGAGACGACATTGCCGTCGTCATCGGTTCGCGTCTCGTAGCTCGCGAGGACGCTCGTCGAGTCAGGTATCCGATCCAGCTCGACGATCTCGATGTTGAAGAGCCAACCGGCTTCGTCGTGCTCGAGGCGGGAGACACCTTCGACCTCACGACTCGTGAGTTCGGAAAGCTGGTCCATCGCCTTGCGGGAGACCCCCACAGGACTGTGATCGCCAGTTGTACTGGAGTAGCCGCCACGTTCCGGGGCCGGGTCGTCCCTTCGCCCACCCGCCATCACAGCACTCTTCCCCGTTGGATCGTCGACGTCGCTTCGACGTTTCACGCCTGCGATGCGCCTGCGGATTCCGTGCACCTCTTTCCACCCACGGTACGCAGCAAGTAGTGAACTTTCGACAGGCGCAGTCCGCTAACTATCTCCGAGCGAATCGCCAACCAGGTAAAACGCTCGCGCCGCCCGGACATGTTCTTTGTTGGCGACTCTTCCGGCATTCCTCGTATCGCCTCACCGGCACCGACTTGGAAAAGCGGGCCTCAGTCTGGCTCGACGAGTGCGGGGTGGCGAGGGTTGTCCAGTAACACCACGACGTCGGCCAACTGGCGCGGCCCGATCTCCGACTCGTACCGGTCGTAGGCAGGAAGGGTCCACCGCTCCTCCTCCGGCGTCGCGCGGGCGAGGGCACCCGGCGACAACGCCAGATGGAGGTGGAGATCCGCGGGCAGACCACACCCCAGCAGGAGCGAGCCGCTCACCAGGACCACACCCGCGGGCGGAAGGGTGACATAAGCGGAGCGGTACGCCCGGTCGAGCGCCACGTCGTGCAACGCCGGGAGGATCCGACCGGACCCACCAGGCCCGGTGGGCGCGAGTACCTCCCGGACCAGGGCGGCGATGTCGAGCCAGTCCTCGTACATCACGTCAGGGTCGTCCCGGCCACGTTCGAGCCGAAGCGACGCCGGACGGAGGAAGTCGTGGGCCGACACCTGGACGACCGCCCGGCCACGCGTCCGCAGGGGGTCGACCAGGGCACCAGCCCACTCCCACGGATACGTGGGTGGACTTCCGTCGACGAGAACGCGGACCCATCCGTCCCGCGGTCGCCCGTCGATGGCGTCGACGAGTTCGGCCACTACCCGATCGCGGGTGAGCGGACGGACCTGCATGCCCCCATTCTCCTCCCCGATATCCGTGACGAGGCGGCGCTCATGACGAGGCGGCACCGGGGCCCAGCGACACCTCGTCGCGCAGGTCGCCGAGCAGGTCGTCGAGGACGACCTCCTCCTCGACGCTCGCACGGAGCCGGGCCATGACACCGCCGAGTTCGGCATCCCAGGTCGGCGTCACCGGCGTGCCGGACAGCGCGCGCCACGGGTGTACCGACGCGTGCGCCGACTCACCACTCGGATCGACGTCGGCGACGGCGCGGTAGGCGGCCGCGTCGAAACGCCACGGACGGACCGGCAGACGGGCGAACATGACGTTGCCGATTCGGATACCGCCCCAGTCGAAGTCCCCGTGGTACCGCAGGTCTGCCCCGGCGGCGACCAGCATCCGGAGCAGGTGCATCACGGCCGCACTTGGCTGCCCGTTCGTACACACCAGGGGACGGCTCGCCACCCCCAGCCGGTCGGCGGCCGCGCCGACCACGCTCGGGTTCTCGCACACGGACACCACCTGCCCGTCGTACGCACCGGCCAGGAGTGGCGGATCGCGGACCAGTTGCCGCAAGGTCAGGACGACCGGCTGACCGGCGTCGCGCCAGGCGGCGAGGGCGCGGCCGGTCGGCGTCACGGGGTCGCCTGGCAGACCGAGGGTGAGGACGGTGGTGGACACGTCGTCGCGCAGGAGCCCGACCGCCGCCCAGGTCTCGCGCCGCGCTTCGACCCCAGAACCGTGGACCCCAGAACCGTGGACGCCAGACTCGTGGGCGCCGGACCCGTGGACGCCAGACTCGTGGGCGCCGGACCCGTGGACGCCGGACCCGTGGGCTCCGGACCCGTCGGCGAGACCGGTCAGGGCTCGGACGGCGCCGAGGGCGAGCGTGGCGAGGGGACGGTCGTCGTCGAGGGCGTGCGCGCCGCCGGCGACCCTGGCCGCGAACCGCCCCAACGGCTCGCCGCCGACCGGCAGCTCGCAGAGCACGTTGGCGAGGTCGGCGAGCAGGGGTGCGGCGACGTCGGGGCTGCCGGTGAGCCGGCGGACCAGGCCGGACGAACGGATCCGGGCGTACCAGTCCTCGAGTTCGCTGCGCTCTGCGACCACCGCCGCGAGCGGAGCGAACGCCTGCTCCCACCGCCGGTCCAGCTCAGCCGCGACGGCGGCCCGGTCGCTCACCTCACCGGTCAGCGCCACGACCGCTGCGGCGAGACCGTCGGGGCAGGCGCCCGACCGGCGGATGATCTCGTCGACGGCGGCGAGCGACACGGTGAGCGTCACACCCGGGCGGGCCCGACGTCCGAGCAGCCGCTGGACGGCCGCGCGTTGAGCAGGGGTCGCATCGGCGAGGGTCACCGACGTGTCCAGTGACTCGCCGCGGGCAAGCCGTCGACGTACCCGGGTGACCAGCCACCCGAGGTCGTCGTGACCGAGCAACCGGGCCAACCGGGTGTCGTCGGCGCTCAGCCCCACAGGCCCTCCGGCACGGGACGGCCCTCCTCGCCCGCCACCGAGGCTGCAACGGTCGCAGGTTCCGGGACACCGAGCGGGCGGACGTTGCGTTCGACCTTCGTACGCCTGTTGCCGTCCCACTCCCAGTTGGTGACGAGGACGGCCGGGATGTCCTCGGTACGGGAGAGCTGGGAGATCGCGAGGCCGGGTACCTCCGGATAGCAGCCCCACTCGCGCTCGCTGGTCATCACCACGTCGAGGTCGAACGCCGCCAACAGGCCGAGGTACTTGGCCCGCGCGTTGTCGTCGACCCCCGCGAAGGCTTCGTCCAGGGTGATCAGTCGCGGCGAGTGTGGGCTGCCGGCGGACGCGTAGTGCGACGACGCCGCCGCAAACAACGGCACGCTGGCCGCCAACACCCGCTCACCCCCCGACGCCGGCCCGGTCGCCGGTCGCCACTGCCCGTTCTGGTGGCGTTGGATGACGAACTCGTTCCAGTAGCGGTAGTCGAGCGCCTCGGTGAGATGCTCCAGCCAGGTGCCTGCGGCGTTTCGGGCGCGGACGTCCGCGATCCGCGCCTGGAGGAACCCGCCCACGGCCGCGCGGTCCTCCTCCGACCAGGCATCCGCGGTCTGCCGCAGCAGCCGTTCGCGGGCGGCGGCCAGACCGTCGGGCCCGTCCTCCCGCGGCCGCCACCACAGCCGCAGCCGCATCCCGGTGCTGGTCGGGCGTTCGGCCAGCTCATGGTTCATCAGTCCGACCTGGTCCTCGGCCGCCGAGATCAACTCCTGCAACGTGCTGGCGACCTCGTTGACCAGATGGTTCTCCAGGATCTCGCGTTCACGTTCGTTGAGCAGTCGCTCCCGGTCGGCGACCTCGGTCGCGAGCGCGTCGGTCAGGTCAGGAACCGTCGCCGGCCGGCCACGGAACTCGACCTCCACGACCACGCCGTCCTCGAGGAGTTCGGCCGAGGCCCGGTTGCCGTGCTGGGACAGCGTTTCGGCGAGCGTCTTGAACTCCTCGGTCACCCGCCGCTGCGCGCTGTCCCAGGCCTGGTCGTCGTCCGCGGTGTCGGCGAGCTCTTCGTTGACCCGGCGGGCCAGCCGTACGGTCGGGTCCGGTGCCCAGGCGTTGCCGGGAGCCGGCACGGGCAGCTCAGCCAGCGCGACGTGCAGGAGGCCGGTGCCGGTGAACCGGCGGAACGACTCCGCTGCGGCGATGCGTTCGTCCGTGGCGGTCGCCAGGGCGGCGGCCAACTCCTCGCGCCGGCCCTCCGCCTTGCCACGGTCGGCGATGGCGTCCTCGGTCTGCCGGCGGGCGATCAGCTGTTCCGATTCGTTCGTACGCACGAGGGCGGCGACCTCGGTGAGTTGCCGCTGGAGTTCGGCCACTGCCGCGCCGACCGTGGCGCGCAGGGTTTCGTACCGTTCGGTCGCCGACGCCGCCTGCTGTCCGGCATCGCCGGCGCGGTCGACCAGGGCAGCGAGGTCGGCCTCGGCCTGCGCGAGCTCCGCGGCGGCTTCGGACTCGTGGCGTACGGCGTCGTCACGAGCCGCCAGCGCCGGCCACAGCCCGGCGAGGGCGATGCGGTAGTCGGCGAGGGCCTGGTCGACGTTCGACAGTCCGTCGCGCCGGGTCGGCAGGTCGGCGTCGCGGGCGCCCTCGTCGAGTGCGGCCCGGGTCTCGTCGACGGCGGTGGTGGCGGTGGTCAGGGCGCCGGCTGCGGCCCGCTGCCGGTCGTTGAGCCGTTCGAGCTCGGAGCCGAGCGCGGCCACCTGGGCGTGTGCCTGGCGGACCGCCGCGTCATCCGGGAGATCCGCGACCTCGGCGGTCAGCGTCTCGCGACGTTCGCGCACCTGGGCGCGGGCCTCGGCGATCTCGGCGAGCTCGACGTCGACCGTGGCCAGCTCGTCGCGCAGCTCGGCGAGCCGCGCACGGCGGGCCGCCTCGCGGGCGCCACGTCCGATGTAGGTGGCGACGGGCTTGTGCCAGGAGCCTTCGAGAACCCCGATCCGGAACCGGCCGGCGGAGTCGACCGCTGTTGCCTGGTCAGGTGTCTGGTCGGGTGCCTGGTCAGGTGCCTGGTCAGGTGTCTGGTCGGGTGCCGCGCTGTCGGCCGTCGTCGCGTCAGCGCCGAAACCGATCGAGGCGAGCAGCTCGCCCACCAGTGCATCGGGCACGGCGTCCGCGCGCGGGTCCTCGCGGTCGACAGCGGGACGGAGTACGGAGTCGAGGGCGGTCGTGGCCCGCGGTCCGGGCCGGAGCACGATGTCGTCGGTGCCCGCCGCCATCAGGTCGCCGGCGGGCGTGAGCCACGCGTCGAGGATCCCGGCCGCCTCCATCGCCGCCTCGATCCCCGCCCGCGCCTCCGCTGCTACCCCGTCGGCGAAGTCGACAAGCTGCCACAACGGCGCGCCGGCACGCTCAGCCCGGCCTGCGTGGTCGCGGGTGTGCGGCGCGGGAGGTGCCGCGTCCTCCCCGTGCTCCAGACGTCCGATCTCATCGGTCAGGTCGCCGCGGTGCAGCTCAGCCGCGCGACCGCGGGTGTGCAGTTCCGCGTCGACGCGGGCGAGTTCCCCGGCGATCGCCTGACCGGCCGCATTCACCGCAGTGACGGCCGGGTCGGGCCCGTCGAGCGTCTCGACCCACAGCTCCAGCTCCGCGAGGGTCGCGGCGGGATCGGTGAGGCGTAGCTCGCTCGCGGCGTCGAGGTGGGTACGCGTGGCCGCCACCAGCGCGGCACCACGGTCGAGCGCCACCCGGTCGGCTTCGGACCGGCGCTCGGCCAGCTCCGCGGACTCCGCGTCGAGCTCCGCGACCTTCGCGCGGGCGTCCGCGAGCCGTCGCTCGGCGGTTTCGACGGCGCCGATCAACGCTTCGACGTGCCGGACGGCGCGCTGCTGCCGGGCGCTGAGCTGCTCGGCCGCACGCCGCAGCGCACGTGGGTCCGGCCCCTGGTCGAGGACGGCGTCGACGCGTTCGGCATGCTCCCCCGCGATCCGTGCGGAGGTCGCGGCGTCGGCGGCTGCCTGGCGGGCGGTCTCGAGCTCGGCCTGGGCGAGGTCGCGTCGCCCGCTGGCGGCCTCGTGACGTTCCCGGCGCGTGCCGAGCCGTCCGGCCGCGGTTTCGCGTTCGCCGACGAGCCGTTGCGCCTCCCGCTCGAGGCGCTGGGCGTCCTCGGCGGCCCGCTCCAGCTCGCGGGCACTGCGCATCTCCGGGCCGGCTCGCAACGCCTCGTCCCTGGCTCGCAGGCTGGCCCGGGCCTCCGCGAGCTCGGCGAGGAGTTCCCTCGCTGCATCGAGTTCCTCGACGGCGTTGGCGTAGGCGGCTTCGGCACCGGCAAGCTCGCGGTTGATTCGTTCGTACGCCGACTGCGCGTCGCGTGGCAGCCTGGCCCTGCGCCGGGAGGCGACCCTCGCGTAGCGACGGTAGTGGGTGAGGAACGACCGGGCGGCACCGTGCGCCTCGGTCATCGCCTTCAGGGAGTCGCGATCCTCCTCGAGGCTGCGGAACGCCTCCGCGACGTCGGCGACCACGGCCTGGTCGAGCGGCGGCAACGCTTCGGTGAGTGCCGCGGACAACGCCTTCTCGCTGGGCCGCTTGGACAGCTGGGGCTGACGGAGCTGGACGAGCAGGTTGACGAGTGCGCCGTAACGCTGGTCGCCGAAGCCGAAGAGTGTCTCGTCGACGGCCTTGCGGTAGTCCCGGGCCCGTTCGTAGACCGTGCCGTGCTCCCCCAGTGCCTCGGTCAGCCGGTCCTTCGGCAACGCCGTTCCGGTCGCGTCGACGAGATCCAGGTCAGCGCCCATCCGCTGCTGCCGGGTGACGAAGAACCAGTGCCGGGCGATTCCCCGGCCCGTCACCGCCTTGAGACCGCAGCCCAACGTACGGAAGTGCGGATCGCCGTGCTCATCCACCCGGCCGAACTCCAGCCAGGTGTAGCCCAGGCGTTCGGAGAACGGGTGTGCGCCACCCAGCAGGAGGTTCCACTCCATCCGCTTCTTCGGATCGGCGTCCGGTTCGACCCGGTGCGGCGACAGCTCACCGTCGAGAAGGAACGGAAGCGTGAGGGCGAGAACCTTCGACTTTCCGGTGCCGTTGTTGCCACGAAGGAGCAGCCGGCCGTCGCGGAACCAGAACTCTTCGGTGTCGTAGTAGAAGAGATCGATCAGCCCGGCGCGCAGCGGCTGCCACCGGGTCAGCGCCGGCTCCGGAAGCGCGCGACCCACGGTGCCGGGACGGCTGCTCACTCAGCCCCCCCGATCGTGGGCGCGGTCACGGCGTAGCGGGCCAGCGCGGGCAGGGCCGTCACGGTGCCGCCGATCTCGCCGGTGCCCTCGGTGCCCTCGGTGTCGCCGGTACGCCGGACGAGGTGGAGGGCGCCGAGC
>JBOHED010000352.1:0-14623 GCA_050700915.1 Actinopolymorphaceae bacterium
CAGGCCGGCATCGCCTATCTGGAGAAGGCGGAGGACGTCGAGCGGGCGGGACGGGCGTTCAACCACATGGCCGCGATGGCACTCAGCCCGGCTCAGTCCGGGAAGAAGATCTTGGCCATCCTCTCGGAGATGGCCAAACTACAAGGAGGCGAACATGAAGGATGACCTGACCAAGGCGAGATGGCGCAAGGCGTCCGCATCGGTTGGCATGTCGAACTGTGTCGAAGTGGCCGACCTCGGACCGCGGATCGCCGTTCGTGACTCGAAGGACCGCCAGGGCCCGAAGCTGGTCTTCGACGCTGGTGCGTGGTCGAGTTTCGTCGGCGGCGCCAAGAAGGGCGAGTTCAACCTGCGCTGAGCGCCATCTCCGGCGGAGGCGTCTGTTGGCAAAATATCGGTCTATATGATGAAAGTCCGGAAACCCCCGGCTTGTCCGGGGGTTTCCGCTTGCCAGAGATCAGCCGATACCGGTGGAACTGTCCGGTCAACTGCTGTAGACCGGGCCGCCGTCCGCGCGGGTATAGAGGTCCGCCCAGTCCGGTGAGCCGTCGTCGGTGCGTACATCGAAGGTCACGCCACGGTCCTGCACCGGGTGGTTGCCGGCGAGGCAGTCGGCCCACAGGTCCGTCATGTGTGCGTAGTGCACGGTCCGGCCACCGGGCCAGCCGACTGACAGGATGTGCCGACGCTCGGGTCGCGAGTACGGCGGGCTCATCCGGTACCGCTCCAGTGCGTCCTCGTCGACGGTCACCCCGAGGCCCGGCCCGGCGGGTGCCTCGACATAGCCGTTCTGGATCGTGAGTGGCTCGACGAGGAGGTCGTCGGCGTAGTTGTTCATCGCCGTCACCGCCGGCCAGCGGGCGTGGGAGAGGACGGCGCCGAGGTGCGCGCACAGCGCCGTGGTGAGGCCGGTCCCGACCATCTGCAGCCAGAACGGCTTGCCGAACTCCGCGTTCAGGATGTTCTGCCGCTGCATGGCGGCGATGCCCTTCTCGACGACGAACCCGTCACAGGTCTCCTGGCGAAGCATCGCCTGGTAGGGCTGGGCGTGCAGGTGGACCGCGACCGGACGGGCGACCTTGGCGCGGATCTGCCGGTAGCCCTCCAGGTCGGCGTGCGGGATCGGCGTCTCGTAGATCGCTACCCGGTCGTCCTTGTCGAGCTCGCGCAGCACGGGAACGGCGTCGCCGGCGTGCAGGAGCATGCCGTTCCAGTCGATGTCGAGCCGGTAGTGCGGCGGCGTCGCCGCGCCGATCGCCGCGACCTGCTCGTAGACGTCGAACCACGGCCGGGCCTTGAACTTGTGGTAGGCGTATCCGGCGGCCACCGCATCCGCGGCTTCCGCGGCCAGCGCTGCCGGCGCCATCTTGGTGTTCCACCAGGCGATCGGGCACCAGTCGCGGACGCGTGGACCGAGCAACGCCGACACCGGGACGCCGAGGGCCTTGCCGACCACGTCGTACACCGCCATCTGCAGGCCCGGCCCCAGCGAGTCGTCGCGGAGGAAGTCGGCGGGATTGCCGCCGCGCACCCGCGCGATCGCGGCGTCGGACACCTTGCCCCAGCTGTAGTGGAGCAGCGTCTCGCCGAAACCGGTGATGCCTGCATCGGTGGTGAGCCTGATGACCTCGACGACGGTCCAGTTCCAGACGTTGGGGAGGAGGGCGTTCCACTCCTGGCATCGCGGCGTCAGCGGTACGTCGACGACGATCCGTTCGACATCGGTGACCTTCAGGCGAGCGACCATACGTTCCATCCTGACCTGGATCGGTGGTCCTTGCCGAGGGCGTCGGCCGATCGTGCCCGGGAACGGTCCCCGGGATAGCCTCGAACGTTGGTGTCGGACAGGAAGGGCGCATGGCAACCAATCTCGTCAACCTCGAACGCGTCGAGAAGGCGTACGGCGTCGAGCGACTCCTCGACGGGGTCAGCCTCGGTGTGGCCGCGGGCGAGCGGATCGGGGTCGTCGGCCGGAACGGTGCCGGAAAGACCACCTTGCTGGCTTTGCTCGCGCAGGAGGAGGAACCGGACGCCGGTCGGGTCACGTTGACGCGCGGTCTGCGGGTCGGCCGGCTCGGGCAGCGTGACGATCTCGACACCGGGGCGACGGTGGGGTCGGTCGTGGTTGGTGGGCGGGCCGAGCACGAGTGGAGGGGTGACCGCAAGGTCCGAGATGTACTGGCGGGGCTGCTCGCCGACGTACCCTCCGACCGGATCGTCGGCGGGCTGTCGGGCGGAGAACGCCGGCGGGTCGCGTTGGCGGCGTTGCTCGTCGACGAACACGATCTGCTGCTGCTCGACGAGCCGACCAACCACCTCGACCTCGAGGTCACCGACTGGCTTGCGCGGCACCTGGTTTCGCGGGGCGAGGCTGTGGTCGCGGTGACGCACGACCGGTGGTTCCTCGACGCGGTGTGTACGACGACGTGGGAGCTGGGCGACGGCTCGGTTGCCGCGTACGACGGAGGTTATGCGGCGTACGTCCTGGCCCGGGCCGAGCGGGAGCGGCTGGCCGAAGCGACGGAAACGAAACGGCAGAACCTGATCCGCAAGGAGCTCGCCTGGCTCCGCCGGGGCGCGCCAGCCCGGACGACCAAAGCGAAGTTCCGCCTGGACGCGGCGTCCGCCCTGATCGCCGACGAGCCGGATCCGCGCGATCCGCTGGCGTTGGCGAAGTTCGCGTCGGCGCGGCTGGGCAAGCAGGTGATCGACCTGACGGACGTCGACGCGGTGCGCGGGACGCGGGAGCTGTTGCGGCGGGTGACCTGGCAGCTCGGTCCGGGCGACCGGGTAGGTGTCGTCGGAGTCAACGGTGCCGGGAAGACGACGCTGCTGCGGCTGCTGGCCGGCGAGGACGAGCCGGCCGTCGGGAAGGTGGCGTGGGGGCGTACGGTCCAACTCGGCCATCTCGCGCAGGAGTTGGGCGGGCTCGACGACTCGGCCACCGTCGCCGACGCGGCCGAGGACGTCCGGCGGGTCGTGAAGCTCCGCCCTGCTCACGTGCGACCGGGTGCCGTTGGGCGGCGGCCGGTGCCGACGTCCGGGCCGGAGGTCACGGCGATCGCGCTGCTGGAACGGTTCGGGTTCCGCGGCGACCTGTTGCGCGCCAGAGTCGGTGACCTCTCCGGCGGCGAGCGGCGCCGCCTGGAACTGTTGTGCCTACTGCTCGACGAGCCCAACGTCCTGTTGCTGGACGAACCCACGAACGACCTCGACATCGACACCCTGCGGATCGTGGAGGACTTCCTCGACGGCTTCCCGGGGTCGGTGGTCGTCGTGACACATGACCGGTACTTCCTCGAGCGCGTCTGCGACTCGGTCTGGGCCCTGCTCGGCGACGGAAGCCTGGGGATGCTGCCGGGAGGAGTGGAGGAGTATCTCGCTCGGCGGCGCGACATGGACAGTCGGGTGGATGGCCCGGCTGCCTCAGCTCACGCGGCGGCTGGTGCGGAGGGTGCGGATCGCGCGGCCGGTGCAGGTCGCGCGGTGGGGACGGCGGGCGGTTCGGCCGTACGAACGGTCGATGCCACTGAGCTCCGGGCCGCCAAGAAGGAGCTCGCCCGCCTGGAGCGCCAGCTCAGCCGCCTGAGCACCCGCGAGCAGGAACTGCACGCCGCCCTCGCCGCCCATGCCAGTGACTACGAACGGCTGATGACGCTCGACGAGGAACTCCGTGCCGTGCGTACGGAGAAGGACGGTGTCGAGATCCGCTGGCTGGAGCTCGCCGAATCGGTCGACTGACCTCCCCGTCAGCGGGGCTCCCACGCGCCGGGGGAGTCGGCGAGCTTGCGGATGTGGGCGGAAAAGCGGCCGCTCACCGCCGTGGCGAGGGTGATCTCGTCGAGGACGCTGCGTACGGCCGCCCGCGTCGCGACCCAGACGACCTGCAGATGCTCGGCCGCGCCCTCGTAGTTCGCCTCCTCGGGCCGCATCCCGCGGACGCCCGCGAGCGGTCCGTCGACGGCCCGGATGATGTCACCGATCGTGATCCGGTCCGCCTCGGTCGCGAGGCGGTAACCACCGACCGCGCCGCGATGGCTGCGGACGAGGCCGGCCCGCCGCAGGTCGCCGAGGATCGCTTCCAGGAACTTGTGCGGGAGGCCCTGGCCGTCCGCGAGTGCCTGCGCGGTCACCATGTCGCCAGCCTCGGCGAGCTCAAGCATGGCGCGGACCGCATAGTCTGCACGAGCCGAAATCTGCACGCCGACATCATGACGTACGACCGGAGGGTTCGGGGGGAGCGGCGTGCCTGGCGAGGGTTCACGCCTGTTCGTCGAACGGCGTCACGAGTCGCCGCAGCAGGTCGGCCAGCCGGGCGCGGTCGTCGTCGGGGAGTCCGGCGAGGAGGGCACGTTCGTGGTCGAGCAGCCCGGCGAGTGCGGCGTCCACCCGTTTCTGGCCGTCGTCGGTGAGCCGGACGCGGACGCCGCGGCGGTCGGCGGGGTCGGGTCGCCGCTCGACCAGGCCCTTCGTGGCCAGCCGGTCGACCCGGTTGGTCATCGTTCCGCTGGTGACGAGGGTCTGGGTGAGCAGCCGTCCGGGGGAGAGTTCGTACGGTTGACCCGTCCGGCGCAGCGCGGTCAAGACGTCGAACTCCCACGGTTCGAGGTCGTGTGCGGCGAAGACGAGCCGGCGGGCGCGGTCGAGGTGGCGGGCGAGTCGGGTGATCCGGGAGAGTACCTCGAACGGGGAAACGTCCAGGTCAGGCAGCTCGCGCCGCCAGGCGGCCACCAGCCGGTCGACCTCGTCCTGGTGGTCGTCTGCCGACGGGTTCGTCTCCACGACGCCAAGCCTAGACTGCCGTGGACCAGATCAAGACTCTTGACGTCAAGAGGGTCCGCTGGAAGGGTATCTCGACGTCAAGTTATCTTGGGTTCCGATCGATGACCGACGAGGAGTACGCATGAGCGCGAGGAGCCCTCGCGGAGGTACGCCGAGGGACGAGGTGTGCCGGAGTGAGGCACCGCAGTGGTCATGCCAAAGGGAAACGGCATGACCGCCGCCGCCGGCGACCTGGCGTGGGATCCGGGGCAGTACCTCAAGTACGCGGACGAGCGCGGCCGACCGTACGCCGATCTCGTCGCGCGGGTGGGCGCGCGCGATCCCCGGTATGTCGTCGACCTCGGGTGTGGGCCCGGTCAGCTCACCGCGAGCCTGCGCGGTCGCTGGCCAAACGCCGACATCGAGGGGATCGACTCGTCGGCGCCGATGATCGAGCGCGCCAAGGCTCTCCTGCAAGAAGAGGCAGCGTCCCGTGCTCCTGCCGGTGGGCTTTCGTTCCACCGCGGCGACCTCCGCGACTGGAAGCCGACGCGGCCGGTCGACGTGCTGATCAGCAACGCGACGCTGCAGTGGGTGCCTGGACATGTCGACCTGCTGCCCACCTGGGTCGGTCACCTCGCGCCCGACGGGTGGCTGGCACTCCAGGTTCCGGGCAACTTCGCCAGCCCGACGCACCAGATCCTCTTCGCGCTCGCCGGCGAGGAACCGTGGGCGCGGCACCTGAACGTCCCCGTTCGCCAGCGACCGAGTGCGCCCGATCCGGACGTCTACCTCGAGGTGTTGTCGGCCGCGGGATGCCAGGTCGATGCGTGGGAGACGACCTACCTGCACGTCCTTCCCGGCGAGGATGCCGTCTTCGAGTGGATCAAGGGAACCGGCGCCCGGCCGGTCCTGCAGGCGCTGCCCGACGCCGTACGACCGGACTTCGAGGCCGCCTACAAGGCCCGGCTCCGCGAGGCCTACCCACCACGCGACGTCGGCACGGTCCTGGCGTACCGCCGCATCTTCGCGGTCGCGCGCCGGTCCGCCCGATGAGCGTCCGTACGCCGGACACGGTGGGCGACCCCGGCCCACCGAACACGGGTGTCGCGCCTGACCTGGTCGTCCGGCAAGCGCGACGCGAGGACCTGCCGGCGATCCTCGCGCTCCTCGCCGCCGACGCGATCCGCGAGGTCAGCGAGACCGTCCCGGCAGGCACGCCCGGTCCAGACGGCGATGCGTACGACGTGGAAGCCCGCTACCTGGCGGCGTTCGAGGAGATCACCGACGACCCGAACACCCTGCTGCTCGTTGGCGAGCTGCCGTCACGGCCAGGCGCAGTCGTGGTCGCCACCTGCCAGGTCACGTTCCTGCGCCACCTCATGTACCACGGCGGGCTGGTCGCGCAGGTCGAGTCGGTGCGTACTTCCTCCCCGCTGCGCGGCCGCGGCATCGGGAGGACGCTCATGGACTGGGTGGTCGCCGAGTCGCGGCGGCGAGGGGCCGTACGCCTGCAACTCACCAGCAACCGCGCCCGCCTCGACGCGCACCGGTTCTACGAACGCCTGGGCTTCAGGGCCACCCACGTCGGCATGAAGCTCTACCTCGGTGATGACGGAGCGAGCTCTGGATGAAGCTCCACCATGTGCAGGTCTCCTGCCCCACGGGAGGCGAGGACACCGCCCGCACGTTCTACGCCGGAGCGCTCGGCCTGGCCGAGATCGAGAAGCCTCCCGCGCTCGCGGCGCGCGGTGCGCGTGGTTCCGGTCGTCCGACGGCGGTGTCGAGTTCCATGTCGGGGTCGAAGCGGACTTCCGCCCCGCCCGCAAGGCGCACCCGGCCCTGGTCGTCGACGACATCGACGCGGTGGCGCGGGACGTTGCGGCGGCGGGCTTCCTGCTCGACTGGGATCCGCACTACCCCGGCCATCGCCGCTTCTATACCGCAGACGGCCACGGCAACCGGGTAGAGATCCTGAGCCCGGATGGTCCAGGCTAAGGCCCATGTCAGACTCGGGATCCTCCTCGCGCCCGCGCGTCCTGCTCACCGGAGCGACGGGCTACATCGCCGGCCAGCTACTGCCGGAGTTCCGGAAGCGCTACGACCTTCGCCTCCTCGACGTACGCGCCGGCGACGGCATCGACGGCGTCGAGGTCGCCGACCTCCTGGACACCCCTCCGGGTGAGCTCGCGCCGCTCTTCGAGGGCGTCGACACGGTGGTCCACACCGCGTACCACCGGCCGAGCGGTGACGACCCGCAGGCGAAGTACGACGGTGAACGCCGCAATGTCGACCTCATGCAGCGCGTCTACCAGCTCGCGCTCGACGCCGGCGTCCGACGGGTGGTGGCGGCGAGCACCAACCAGGCCGCGAAGTGGTACGAACAGCCTTATTTCCAGGGGCTCCTCGACCGGGTAGACCCTGAGGACTATCCGCGGCCGGACAACTTCTACGGCTGGGCGAAGGCGGCGTACGAGTCGCTCGGATTCCTGTACGCCTGCGGCAGTATCGGCCGGGCCCTCGAGGTCATCCAGATCCGGATCGTGGCACCGCGGGTGCTGGAGCCTGAGCGCTACCGCGACCTGCCGCCGCACCGCTACACCCGCGACCTCGCCGGCTGGGTGTCCGAGCGCGACCTGCAACAGCTGTTCTGCAAGTCGATCGACACCCCGGACATCGCCGACGAGTACGGCGTACCGTTCCACATCTTCTACGGCGTCTCCCACAATGCCCGCACCTTCTGGAGCATCATTAACGCGCGCAAGGTGATCGGGTACGCACCTGAGGACGACTCCGAGCAGCGGTACGCCGCCGACATCGCCCGACTCCTCCACGACGGGTGACGACCGTCTGAGGGACCGCGCCGGAAAGTCCGACCGCCGCACGGCCTCTGCGACCCGCACCGGCCGCACGGCCCCGCCGGCCTACGCGTCCCCCACGCCCGGGCCCGATAGCGTGCGGCTCGTGCGAAACGGCGTACGTGCCTGGCTGATTCCGCCACGGCCCACCCACCCGGAAGTCGTGAGCGACCCCCGCGAGCGGCGAGCGCTGGTGGTCGAGCTGGCGCTGGTCTTCAGCATGACGCTGGGCCTGTCCGGCCTACGCAGCCTGCTGTCCCTGCTCGACGCGCTGCTCCGCCCGGAGCCGCTCAGCAAGCAGGCTGTCGCCCTGAACGCCTCGAGGGCGGCGCAACAGCTGATCGACTTCGCGTTCCAGTTGGCCGGTGTCCTGCAGCTCGCCGCGTGGGGCGGCCTGGCCCTGTATCTGCTGTGGCGGACCGGCGTCCTGCCGCGGCTGGTCGGCCTGGACCGCACCCGGATCTGGCGGGACGTCGGACTCGGGCTGTGGCTCGCCGCCTTGATCGGGATACCTGGACTCGGGCTCTACCTCGCGGCGCAGGCATGGGGCCTCAACCTCACCGTGCAACCGTCGACGCTCGGCGACCACTGGTGGCGGGTGCCGGCTCTGCTGTTGTCCGCGGCCGGGAACGCCTGGGCCGAGGAGGTCCTCGTCGTCGGGTACCTGCTGACCCGGCTGCGCCAACTCGGCTGGGGTGAGAACGCGGGACTTCTCGCCTCGGCGCTGCTGCGTGGTTCGTATCACCTCTATCAGGGGTTCGGCGGCTTCGTCGGCAACCTGATCATGGGGCTGGTCTTCGGTCGGTTCTGGCAGCGGACCAACCGGCTGTGGCCGCTCGTCCTGGCGCACACACTGCTGGACGTGGTGGCGTTCGTGGGCTACGCCCTGCTGAAGGGGCGAGTCGGTTGGCTGCCCTGATCCTTCGTACGGCAGTGATCCCTCGTACGGCAGTGATCGTTCGTACGGCCAGGTGGCACCTAGGTCACAGCAGGCCGGTGCGATCTTCGTAGCAGGCGTTGAACTTCTCCGGACTGTTGGACAGCGGAATGCACGGCTGGGCCCGGTTCGCCCAGACGAAGCCCAGGATCACGGTCGCAATCGCCAGTGCCAGCGCGGTGAATGTCGCGGCCCGGTTGGTCGCCCGGCCGCGGTAGACGCGTACGACGCCGGTGATCGACAGGGCAAGGGCCAGCGCGGCGAGGAGGACGGCCGCCGGCCAGGCGATGAGCACGCTGCCGCCGAACGCGACGCTGGCGAGGACGAGCGCGATCCAGCCCGACAGGTTGAGCGGCTTGCGAGCCGGCCGGGGCGGTTCGGCGTCCAGGCCGGACGACCCGTCGTTGACCGGTTCGTCGTGGGCTGGCCCGTTCTCGGGAGGACGCTCAGCGGGCGGCTCGCTTGCTGGATCCTGGGAGGTCATGCCCGATTGTCGCGTTCCCTCGAGTGGTGGTCGCCGCGGGCCCCCGCAGGCGTACGTCCTGATCGTCGCGGCTCTGGCGGTCCTGGTCGGGCTGGCAGATTCGGGTAATGGGGGTCAGATGCTCAGCAGCAGCCACGTATCAGGGGCCACCTCGGGCTTTCCCGGGATGGGCCGAGCCGCTTCCTTCCACGCCGGCCCTGTCACGGCTGCCGCGACCTGGCGCCAGAAGCGCGCGGCTCCCGGATTCTCTTCCTGGAAGGGGATCTCCCATGCGCCAGGATGCCGGCCGAGCACCGCCAACGCGGCCGCATGTCCGACGCGTTGCCTCCGTATCGCGCGGAGAACGAAGAACTCACCCATCACCCGGGCCTCGCCGGCCAGGCCACGGACCATGGCGAAGCCGGCCAGGTGTGAGTGAGCGTGGATCAGGTAGATTCGCCGATCGGGATCGCCGAAGTAGAGGGGCAGTCGCCCGCTCATGAACAGGCCGTCGGCGTCCACCACGGAACCACGGAACTCCGACAGGTCGTGGCTGTACAGCTGCCAGAGGCGCTCGACCACGGGTCGCTGATCGGTCTTCACGGGGGTCAGGGTGACGGCGGCAGGCATCCGGACATCCTGCCATCGGTGCACCCGTGCGACGGTCGCCGTCGACCCTTTCGTACGGACATAAACCGGTGGAATGCGCCGGGTGTCGTCCGCGTAGGCTGTGGAGCGCTCTGATGGGGTGTCGTCTAAGGGCAAGACCTCAGATTTTGGATCTGATGATGGGGGTTCGAGTCCTCCCACCCCAGCAAGCCTCTGACCTGCGAGAACCATGTTACGACTCGCCTTAGTGTTGATCTTTGCCCATGCTTCTGCCCATGGATACCATGTCGGCATGGCGAAGAATGTGGGTGTAAGACGTCGTACGCGAGGTTCAATTCGCCAGCGAGGAGGCTCCTTCGAGATCCGTGTGTACGCCGGCGTGGACCCGCTCACTGGCCAGGACATCTACCTCACGGGGTCCACACGGGACGAGAGGCAAGCCGAGAAGATCCGGACCCAACTGCTCGCGCAGGTTGACCAGGGTCGACACGCAGCGACGAAGGCAACGTTCGGATACGTGCTCGACTCCTGGCTCGAGGTTCACGACGTCGAAGAGTCGACCCGGGACAACTACCGGTGGTACGTCGAGCAGGTCATCCGTCCCGCCCTCGGTGACGTACCGATCAAGAGGCTCGGCCTGCAGATCTTCGAGAAGTTCTACGCTCAGCTGCGACGTTGCCGGGACCGATGCAGCGGCCAGCCGTATGTCGAGCATCGGACCGCAGAGCCGCACGAGTGCCGCATGGTGCGGCACCGGTGGCCGCCACACAGACCCTCAGCTGCTGAGCGCGCGGCACACAACTGTGACGCGGCCGGATGCACGGTCGTCGAGTGCAAGCCGCACGTCTGCGAGCCGATGTCGGCGTCATCGATTCGTCAGACGCACTTCATCATGTCCTCAGCACTCGAGCTCGCTGTCCGGTGGGAGTGGATACCCCACAACCCGGCGGCTCAGGCAAAGAAGCCAAGGCGACCGGCACCGTCACCGGACCCCCCGACGCCGGAAGAGGCGGCGCGAATCGTTGAAGCCGCCTCGGAGCAGGATGAGGGATGGGGGACGCTGGTCTGGCTCGTCATGATGACCGGCGCACGAAGAGGAGAGATCGCGGCACTCCGGTGGTTCGACCTGCACCTCAAGACCGGCGTGCTAGAGATCCGCCGCGCCTACGGTCGGCGGGCAGGTAAGGCTGTCGAGAAAGGCACGAAGACCCACCAGATGCGGCGGGTATCGCTGGATCAGGCCACCATCCTGCTGCTGACCGAGCACAAGAACCGATACATCGCGCGGGTCAAGGCGCTCGGCCTTGACGCCGACGATGCTGCGCATGTGTTCTCCTACGAGGCGGACCACAGTCGGCCGTGCAGCCCGGACGCGCTCACCCACCGCTACCGCAGGATGTGCACCGGACTTGGAATCGACACGCATCTGCATGCGCTACGCCACTACACCGCCACCGAACTCATCTCGGCCGGCGTCGACGTCCGCACCGTTGCCGGACGGCTCGGCCACGGCGGCGGCGGCACCACCACCCTGCAGGTCTACGCGGCTTGGGTCGACGAATCCGACAAGCGCGCAGCGGAAGTTCTCCCAGGCCGAATGAGCCCACCGAGCGCGCGCGGTGATCAAGTCGCGGCCGATGAGGCTGTTGAAGGTAACGTTGTTCGGCTTCGGCCTCGGCGCGGCAAATGAGCTCGGTCCGCTGGCGCTTCTACCGGAGTGCCACTGGTCGCGACGTCGTTCGGGACGAGCTGCTCGATCTTGGAGTCGCCGCGCGTGCCGCGGTGGCCGAGGCGATGAGACGCATCGCCCGAAGCGAGCACTTCCCTTACGAGCAGGAGCACATCGCCGGTGATCTTCACGCCGTCCGAGTCTTCCTGGAAGGCTGTACCTACCGAGTGCTGTACGCCCGGGAGGGCGCACACGATCACATACTCCTTGCCCTGCACACATTCCAGAAGAAGGACCGCAAACTGCCCCTTACGGCCCGCCGCCTCGCCGAACGACGGCTCCGCGACTGGCGGTCACGGGCAACGTAACTCGCATCGGTAGCAACCTACGCAAGGATGGTATCGGTAACGACCGATGGTAACCTAGTATCGGTAAAAACCGATAGCGCGTGGACAGCCGTGAGGCTGTGGAGGTGATCACCATGGGGCTGCGCCAGGACGACCTTGACGCCTTTCTGGCCGATCAGCAGCAGGATCCGAAGTTCGCTGCTGCCTACGAGGACGCCAGACTCCGTACTGAGTTGCTGGCCAGCTGCGTCCGTCTCCGCAAGGAGCACGGCCACACTCAGGCTGACGTCGCGCGCGCCATGGGGACCACCCAGTCAGCCGTTTCGGATCTCGAGGCCGGCGCCACCGACCCGCAGCTCAGTACCCTCCAGCGCTACACCCGTGCGGTCGGCGGGGAACTCGTCGTCGCGGTCAGATCGGAGCCTGGGGCGGAGAGTGGCAAATCCGGTGCGGCCTCATCCAAGCGACGCCGGTCAGTTGCATGAGCTCACGAGATGGTTGAAGGCCTCGGCGGAGACCGGTCATCCCAGAAGGAGCTTGGCAGACCTGGAGGGTATGTCTGGCGGAACTGACGGGTCTCGAAACCCTAACCCCCTCCATGCCATGGTTGGTGCGGTCTCCCGCTGACCAGGCACTTTGGCGTCGTCGCAGGTCAGCGGCCCTCGTTCCGGCTGGTTGCCGACCGTTCCGCCGGGTTCTGCCTCGTGATCGTCTCCCGATCCTCTCCCAGTGCGCTTGTCAGCGGGCGGGCTCCCGGAGTCGAGGCGCTGAATCCGGCTGGTCGGGATCGTGGTGGGTCATCCATGATGGGTGCTGTGAACGAGCAGCCGCTTGCTGGTGGTCATCTGACCGACGAGGTTGTTCGCATCGGCTCGACGGTCCGCCGGACTCGTGGACCGCATTCGCCCTTTGTCGAGGAACTGCTCAGGTATCTGGAGTCGGTCGGCTATCCCTATGCACCTCGATACCGCGGGGTTGACGATGCTGGCCGGGACACCTTCACGTTCATACCGGGTAGCACATCGGATCACTCACACCAGCGGGCGCCGGGTGCAGCGAGGCTTGGCGCACGGATGCTCCGCGAACTCCACGACCTCACCGCCGGGCATCCTCTCGCCGCCGGGGGGGAGTGTGTCACCCACGGTGACGCGGGAGATAACAACACCCTCTTTCGGGACGGCTGCCCGGTCGCCTTCATCGACTGGGACTTTGCCGGGCCAGGGAAGCGGATCGACGATGCTGGGTACATGGCGTGGAGCTGGTCGGTCTATCCCGTCGATCAAGTCCCGATCTCGGACCAAGCCGAGCAGGTTCGTGACGTGCGCGACGGCTACGGCTATCCCTGGGTTGACGAGCTCGTACGCGCAATGGTTCACCAGCAGACTGTCCTGATCAACGGTGAGTCGGCACTGCTCACCGATCGTGCACTGCCAGCGGCCCGACGAGATCAAGCGCGCCATGCCATCGAGTGGGCGACCATGAGTCGAGATGTCGTCGACCGTTACGCCGACGTCTTCCTGACCGCACTGCGTTGAGCAGCCGTGGCGCACGTGGAAGCGAGAGCGACGACGGATTAGTCACCGGGCAGCGTCGGGGGTGCCAAGCCACTGCGATAGGTCCTCGGGCCCTGGGAACATTCGGTCAAAGATCCGATACAACGTCTCCGTCTTCGCCACCGGCCCGACCGCGTAACACGACTTACCCATGCCGTAGGCCACCCCGGCCTCGATGTGAGCGGCCAAACCGGCGGGCATCACAACCAAGAACCGCTTGGCGGACCGCTGGGCGGCCATGTCCTCCTCGAAGATCGCCCGGACCCCGGGGTGATCGAGCTCGGACCTCTCAGTAGCCCTGACCAGCGCGTCAGGATCTTCACTGCTACCGAACTGCTCCAGGACACTTGGGTAGTCGGTGCGTACGAAGCAATAGCTGCTGAACCCCGCGGCATCCAGCACATCCAGGACAGCGTGGATCGCCTCCTGATTCCGCCACCGCCCAGCAACGAAGAAGTCATAACCCACGCGTGGACACTACCGATCATCGCGACCGAACAGCCCTGGAGGAGCCCCAGCTTGGAAGATGTCGAAACTAGCCGGCTCTGACCGCCGTCTCGGGGCGACCAGTGGCCTTAAGCGGCCTGGAGGCACACTGCCGTACCTTGCTGCCGCTCATCGAAAGTGACCAGAGTTGCTCATCGAAAGTGACCAGTCTGGCGTTTGGCAGGGTAGCGCTCAGGTGGGGCTTGTCATAGTCACCTCCGGGAGCCGGACGTTGGCTGCTGCGGGTGGGACGAGGACGGCGATGACGGCGAGTTCGTGGTGGCAGTGCGGGCAGCGTTGAACGCCGTTGGCGGTTTGAACGCCGTTCGGGCGGGGTTCGCCGTTCGGAACGGCGTTCGTGGTTGGGTGTACGTCGTTCGCGTCGGCGTCGGCGTCGGCGGCTGTGCGGTTGCGGGCGTGCCAGTCGGCGGCCCGGCAGCGTGGTGAGCAGAACCGTCTGCGCGGGTTCTTCGTGGAGATCGTGAACGGTTGGCCGCAGCTGGTGCATTCCCGGGTGCTCTCGAGGGGCGGGTTCATGGTCTGTCCGTGCGGTTGAGTGCTTTGCGGAGGGCGTCGCTGCGTTGTTGGTGGGCGCGCATCCGGTAGGAGGGTCCGTCGATGGCGACGACGATTCCCTTGTGGAGAAGGCGATCGAGGATCGCGGCGGCGAGCATCGGGTCGCCGAGGCGTTCGCCCCAGCCGGCCACGCCGGCGTGGGAAGTGACGATGGTGGAGGACTTGAGGTAGCGGCGGGAGATCACCTCGAACAGGGCTGCGTTGGCGTCGGGGTCTGGGCGGGACCGGGCGTAGGCGAACTCGTCGATCACCAGCAACCTGGGCCCGCAGTAGAACCGCATGCAGGTGGCCCAGCGGCCTTCCAGGGCGGCCTTCTTGCAGCGTTTGGCCAGGTCCTCTGCGGTGGTGAAGTAGACCCGGTGCC
>JBOHED010000353.1:0-1916 GCA_050700915.1 Actinopolymorphaceae bacterium
CCCAAACCCTTGCAGCGATCACATTTTGCGTACGGATGAAGGAGTATTGACAGCACGTAGCCGACGATCACAATCACGACCAGCGTCCATATCGGATCCATCGAGCCTCCCCCCATGTGGTCGTCGCTCATACGTACTCCTCCGTCACGCCACTGTCCACCGAATTCATGGCGGCGATCATTCGGCCAGAAAAGTCTCATGCAGTCGGCACCACATATCCCCGCACCGAGAACCATGTACCAGAGCGGGTGTGGCCGAAGGTCACGGTCGAAGAATTCCAATGGCCCGGTCATACACAAAGCTCGCCTGATACCAGAGTAGGAACGGCGCGTGCATTCCTACGGTCGTTTCCGCCGACAGCTCTGGGGAGATCATGAAAGCAATTACGGTTGTTCCGGGCAAACCCGACGAGGTACGCGTCAGCGACGTCGACGAGCCGCCAGGCACACAGGGCTCGATTCTGGTCGACGGCTGCCTGCTGGGGGTCTGTGGCAGCGACGTCGACATCGTCGAGCAGGGATACGGTTGGCCGCCGCCGGGGACCGATCGCCTGTTGGTGGGGCACGAGTCCCTCGGTGTGGTGCGGGAAGCGCCGGGCGACAGCGGCTTCGAGCCCGGCGACCTGGTAGTCGGCATCGTGCGCCGACCCGATCCGGTGCCGTGCGAGCCGTGTAGGCACGGCGAGATGGACTTCTGCCGCAACGGCCGGTACACGGAGCGCGGCATCAAGGAACGCGACGGGTTCGGCTCACAGCGCTGGCGCATCGAACCGGAGTATGCGATCAAGGTGGACCCGGACCTGCAGGATCTTGGCGTACTCGTCGAGCCGGCAGCCGTTCTGGCCAAGGCGTGGGAGCAGACCGACCGCTTCGTCGAACGCACGTGGTCGCGGCCGAAGGTGGCGTTGATCACCGGTGCGGGTCCGATCGGGCTGCTCGCCGCCCTGATGGCGGTGCAACGCGGCCTTGACGTGCACGTTCTCGACCTCAGCGACGCCGAGCCGAAACCACAGCTGGTCGCCGATCTCGGCGCGACGTTCCACAGCGGCGATGTGCGGGACGTCGACGTCGAACCGGACGTCATCATCGAGTGCACCGGCCACGGCCCGCTGGTGTTCGAACTTCCTGACATCGCCCCGCCGAATGCGGTGATCTGCCTCACCGGGCTCTCCTCAGGTACTCGCGAGGTGAGCATGGCACTGGACCCGGTCAACAAGGAGATGGTGCTGGAGAACACCGTGCTCTTCGGCTCGGTCAACGCCGCACGCCGCAACTTCGAACAGGCCGCGGACAGTCTCGCCAAGGCCGACCGTGGATGGCTCGAGCGCTTCATCACCCGTCGGTTGCCGATGAGCGGCTTCTCCGACGCCCTTCACAAGAACGCCGGAGACGTCAAGGTCGTCGTGGACCTCACCGTCTGATGGTCACGACGGCCGCTGCGGATTGCCCCGCTCAGACGGCCGTGACGACCTCGGCCAGGAACCACGTACGCCGCTCGGTCTCGTCGATCCAGTTCTCGATCAGGCTGGCCGTGGCAACGTCGTCGTGTCGTTGACAGACCTCGTGGGTCGCCCGCAGGTAGTGCGTCAACGCCCGGTTGTCATCGCGGAGCTCCCGCATCATCTGGTCGGGCGGCATGAACTCGACGTTGCTGTCCTCCAGGCGTTGGTTTCCGGCGATGTCACCGACCGAACGAATGGTCGTGCCGCCGATCTTGCGCGCCCTTTCGGCGATGTCGTCGGTCATGGCGAAGATCTGTTCCGACTGCTCGTCCAACAGCAGGTGGTAGTCGCGGAAATGCCGGCCCGTCATGTGCCAGTGGAAGTTCTTCGTCTTGACATAGAGAGCGAAGACGTCGGCGAGTAGTTTCCGGAGTTCACCCGAGATCTCCACGACCCCGCCGTGGTCGAGATCGGT